>DATJAL010000028.1 GCA_035516255.1 Chitinivibrionales bacterium
ACATGGCCTTTTTTCCAACAGAATTTTCTGAGGAACAGTTTTGCCCTGTTTTCAGTTTTCCCTATGAATTCAAAGGTTTCTAATTGACTAAAGCCCATATGCACAAGATAATTCCTGTGCAAGATGTTTTATAATTACCAATAATTATTATTTGGAAATTAGTTATCAAAATGAGTATGTGGAAATAGCGGTCATGGGACCGTGGACGTTTGACTATGCAAAAAAAGTGGTCGACCAGATAAAGGAAATAGTATCAAAGGGAGTAATTAAAAAGGTGCTTTTGGATTTATCGAAAGGGATCAAACCGGAAGATGAAATGATACGATTCTGGTCGGGAAAATACCTTGCTGAAAACGTCAGCGGAAATGTGAAAATAGCCGCCTTTACCCAGGAAAAAGATATCACCAGATTTGGCGAGACGGCCGCAATCAACCGCGGATCGTTGTTCAGGGTTTTTTCCGACAGGGAAAAAGCAAAGGAATGGCTGTTGGAAAAATAAAACCACCATAAGTAAACAGGAAACCCCGCACGCCTTCTCCGCCGGCAAGGCTTCAAAAGATATTATGGATTACCAGAATAACCGGATCTCAATAAAATTATTTGTTATTATTTTTGCGATATCCTTGACAGCCGAATTTTCTTATGGCAAATTGGCAAAACTTTCATTGTTGGAATTGGTCAAAAATTCCGATATAATCACAATCTCAACTATTTCAGATGTGTCGTGAGGGTAAAATAGAAATTGAGAACGATACCTGTAAGAATATCCATTTATTTACTGAAAAGGAAAATCAATCATTGAATAAATTTGTGAAAAGGACAAATACATTCCTGTTAAAAAAAAGATACGTTAAAGAATTAACCGATTCCCCGTTCATTTTCTTTGGCTGTATGAATTATAATGCTCCAAAAAAAGGGAAGCGCTTCCGTGCTCCCCTTTCCCCTACCCCCTCCTGAAGCCAGTAACTACCTCTTCACAAATTTCACAGCCGCGGCCTACAGTCCCGCCTATTGATGGCCACATAAATAATGTCCTACGAATTCTTTCGTTTTTTATTCGGGAAGGAATTCGGTCACAGGACATTATCAATGTTAATTTCAATAACGCGCCGCAAACCTAAGATTTCTTATTTGTTAATATGTTATAAAGATAGAAAAGCCCCTCTCCGATTCGGAGAGGGGTTGGGGCCGGCCGACCCCTCGCCGAAAGGTTACTAGGGCGGTCCGGCAACGAGGCGAAGCCGAGCCCTGAAGGAGGCCAACCCGGGCCTCAGTCTTGACAAAGGCGATGGGAACGCCCAGATTAATTCTTTTTCAAAAATACCGGGATTATTCAACCCCGGCTTTTCAACGTCGGATAGACGAACGGCGTTACTTCGTGACAACCTTCGCCAGCGACACATGCCCTTGGTTGTCCATTATCTTGACATTATAGGAGCCGGCCGCAAGTCCAACCGTGCTCATGACGTTGCCCCGCGCCTCCCGGACGCACCTTCCATCAGGGGAAATCAGCTTGATTCTGTCAATCTGGGCCGCACCCGCAACGGTGATCCGGTCATTCGCGTACCGGATGGCCGGCCTGACATTCGCCGCTGCATGGTTCGGGACAACCGCGCCGACATTCGAGACAAACGGCTCGATGGTGAGCACGAGGGAATCGAGCGGCTGCGAGCTGCCCACGATCAGCACCGAGCTCTGGTTGTTGTTGTCGTCGTAGCCGAAACCGTACGCGAGGTTATGGATGCTGATCTCGTGCAGGACCTGGGCGAACTCGTTCTTGTAAAGGCTTCTCTTGTAATAGGTTGACGGAACGTAAAAATCCGCGCCGTCCCTCGCCACGCCGCGGTTGAAGGCCGCGGAAAGCGCGGCGCCCACGTATCCGGGAAAGCCGGCGCAGGCAAACACCATCTGCGTGGTGGGCTTGCTCATTGACCCGGACTCGGCGCCGGTGAATTGCAGAACGCCGCTGCCGTCCACTGTGCCGATGTAATGCTGGGTCCCGTTGTAAAAACTGAGCGGGGTGGTCGCTCAAAGCGCCCACATCGAATCGATGTATGGCTTCAAGTAATCAACGTAGGCGCCGCCGGTGCCGAACTGGCTCGCCGAGCGCGGCGCAACCACGCGGCAGTTTTTAATGCAGCCCTGGAAAGGCGCCGACATGTGGGTCGTGAAATATTGGATGATCTGGTCCCTGGCCATCCCGGAAATGCCGCAGCTGTCGTTGTAATGCGTGGAGGACTGGCAGACCTTTGCGACAAAGGGGAAACCGAAGATGTCAACCTGCGTGGTGTTGCCGCCGAATTGCACCTGATTGTACAGGTAAGTGTACTCGAACCAGTCGTAATACACGTCATCGTTGGGATCGCCGGAGTTGTTGGGATCGGGCAGCTGCACGCCGCCGGAGCTTCCCGTCATGAACATGGGCGACCCGACGCTCATGTAAATGCGTCCGCCGCCGACCACCGGCGGTATCCTGAAATTCTTTGCCGACGTGATGCGGAACGCATAATTGGGGAAATTACGGCCTCCCTTGGTAAGGTGGCCGGGGGCGGTCACATCCGCGGCATTGAACGGCTGCGGATTGCCGAGCGAGTCCAGATGGTTCCACGCGCCGTTGGCCATGCCGATGGCATACACGTAGATCTGGCTGTCGGCATAGGTGTTCTGGGCCAGGTTATGGAAGATGCACGGAAAGCTTCCGGCAGTCTGGCCAAACAGTGTCGCGGCACAGAATACGACAGCTACAAGGCACAGCTTCTTTTTCATGGTCTCTCCCCCTATTGAAAAGTGATTTGATATACATAGTATAACCGAATTCCCGCAAAAATCAATACCCTATTTTCACCCGGAGCAATTACCATTTATAAATATAAGGCCCCAGGGTACTTTCGGGTAGGAAAATGGGTCCAAGCAATCCTTATTTGTTACCCGTTTATATAACACTTGGCAATGCGGAAATGCCTCACCCGGGCCCTTATGAAAGGGCCCTTTTTACGGGAAGAGGATGTTCGAGGTGAGGTTTATAATTGAGTGACGAAAAACAGTCCGCAGACTGGTAATTGTTAAAACCTCACCCGGGGCCCCCTTAGGCTTTATAAGGGGGTCCCTTTTTTATGGGGGAGACCGGAGGTGAGGTTTTTTTCGCGATTGAAATGATCAGTAATCTGCGATAATAAATATAACGCTGTCCGTTTCGTTTCCCGGCAAAATGATGACGTGAAAGGCATTTTCTGTTATATGATTGTGTAACAGGTGTTTAATAAGATAAAAAAATGGACGTTCCGCGGCTTCGCCGCGGCATTCTTCCCATAGTATCTTGCTCCCCTCTCCGATTCGGAGAGGGGCTGGGGTGAGGTTTAAACGACTAAAAAAATAAAACGATATTTACCATTTGAGTTATCCCCACCGCTATCAGCGCTGCCCCGAGGCAGGAGGATCAGCAGCTCGTGCTGTCCGAGCCCGTTAATCTTTACTCTTCCTTGACGGGCGAGTTCACGAGCGGCCCGACTGCCGAGGGCCAAGGCAGCGCTGCAGGCGCGGCGTTTCTTTGCTGCAGAAGAAAAGTAGGTAGGGGTTCGGGGGCGACGCCCCCGGAATAAAAATGCATCTGATTGGCATGGGCTTCGGTTGTCCACTTCACCGTTCACGCAGAAATTTTGAAAAAAAGCAGGCGTCTCATAGATCCGGGCTTTGCCCGGATACCCCCGCGCAATGAGAAATGCCGAGGCACTTGACACCGGCACCGCACCTGCTTTCTTGTTTTGTATCTTCTTTGTGTCTCCGCGGCAAATTTTTTTCCGCTACCTGGTCACCAGTATTTTCTTTTTGGCGGCAAGATCCCCCGCCCTGCCATACAACGCGAGGTAATACACGCCCTGCGGCAGCCCGTAACGCAGCGCGGAGCCCACCTCCTCCACCGAAGCGGCGATGCCGCTCCGGATGCAGCGGCCGTCGGGCCTGATCACGGCGTACCGCATGAATTTCTCGCTTTGCAATCTCAGGATCGGGGTGAAATTCCGCTGCAGCGCGCTCTCATTCTCGCACGGGCACCAGGTGATGTCGAGCTCGCCGCAGTTCGGGCACGCCTGAAAGCCGCTCTGGTTCTGATGGTCGTCGTTGGCGAACGCGTACACTTCGGCGTCGAGGTCCTTGTGCACCCATTTGGCGAAATGGTTGTAGGGCCGGTACCATTCGCCGTTGAGCGTCTCCGGGCCGATATAATAATCGGACGAGTCCGCGTCCCCGGCCAGCGTGCCGCGGTTCCATCCCGCCACCGAATCGTAGAACGATTGCGGCGCGCCGCCGAACGACCCGCCGTAGATCGCGAGCCCGCTGTACCCGTAGGCGAGCTTCATCTTGTTGCAGTAAATGTTTCCCGTATCGTAGCCGGGCTGGACGCAATAGAAATACGACGACAGGCACCTGCCGATGCCCAGGCTGTCGATGTAATCGGCAAGCTGCGTAGGGCATCCGGTCTTGAGCTGCCGCTGCATCTCGGCAAAGCTCACCGGCACGATGGTGGGGATGCAGTTTTTCGAGCCGCCCACCACCTTGACCGGCAGCGTGGCATAATCCACGAAAGAAATATTGTAGTTCTGCACGCCGGCGGGGCCGCCGCTCACGGTCATTTCAACGAACCCGTTGCAGCTCGATATCGGGGCGTATTTATTGACCACCGTGCCCGGGTCCTTGTAATAGGCCCAGCACCTGCCAGCGCCGAAATCCGGGAGCGAATCGTAAACGATGGCCGTGTTGGGAAGCATCTTCTGGGCCTTGCCGCCGTTGATGTCCGCGGTGTAGGGCATTTCGGTGAAATGGATCCACAAGGTGATGGGGCAGTTGTTGGTCACCACGATCCGCTCCGATCCGCCCGCCGCGAAGCCTGACGCAACCAGAATAAGCAGCACCATTGCCGCGGATGACACAATGCACGGCCTTGACAATTTGCTCACGGACACCCCTTTGAACCGATATTTCGCAATTGACATGATGCGCCGCCGCTCAATAATATACCGGCCCAGAAACGTTCCCGGCGGAAAATGATGCCGCGTCCGGCATTTTCCGTTACACAAACGTGTAACGAACAATGTAGTTGGGCGTACAATTTCCTGCCGTGTAAAGCCCAGGGCCGTTATATTATCACCAGGAATAAAAAATCGTTTTTTCAACAACCTTTCACCGGCAAAGGGGGAAGAATCCATGCGGAACAAAATCATCGAACAACTTTTATTAATGGTTATCGTATTGACGGCCGCGGCATCCTTCGCCGACACGTACACGCCGGAGCCCAGCAACAGGGTCAAGATCAATTTCGGCGTCACGCCGTGGAAATTCCTGCGCTCCGACCCTTCGGGCGCGCAGAACCCCGCGTTCAACGACGCGTCGTGGAAGGACGTGGGCATCCCCCACACCTGGAACGACACCGACACCTACCTCAACCAGAAAAGCGGCGGCGGGGACGGGTCGATGTACGAAGGGACCTGCTGGTACCGGAAGCACTTTACTTTAGACAATAAGTATTCCGACAGAAAAATCTTCGTGGAATTCGAGGGTGTGCACGTGGGCTGCCAGGTGTACATCAACGGCACGCTCATCCCCGGCAACAGCGCCTACAATCCGCAGGCCACACACGTGCTCGGGTTCATCGGGTTCATCGTGGACCTCACCGGCCAGGTTAATTTCGGCGGGGCCGACAACGTGCTTGCGGTGCGCGTGGGCAACGGCGGGTTTTTCACCTGGCCGGGCTTTTCGCTGGTGTTTCGGTTCGGCTCGGCGGACCAGGGACTCTACCGTCCCGTGTGGATGCACATCACCGACAAGGTGCATGTGCCGGCCAACGTTTACTCGGTTGTCAACCAGTGGGGCACCTACGTGGCGACGCTGTCGGCGAGCGACGCCTCGGCCGCGGTGCGCGTGCTCACCAACGTGCTGAACGAGGGGACCGCGGCCCAGTCGGTCACGCTCACCACCAAAATCGTTGACGCCGGCGGCACCGTGGCCCTGTCCATGGACCAGACGCAGTCGATCCCCGCGGGCGGCGGCTTCGTGTTCGACCAGAAGGGAACCGTGGCCAATCCGCACCTGTGGTACCCGAACAACAGCACCGCGGGCACGCCGTACCTTTACAAAGTGTACCATATCGTGAAGGCGGGCGGCGTCACGCTCGACGTGTTTACGTCGCCGCTCGGCATCCGCACCATCACCTGGGACCAGAACTTCCCCTATTTCAACGGCACCAAGCAGCTCCTGTGGGGCGGCTCGGGCAGGTACGACTATCCCGCGCTGGGCACCGCCCTGCCCGACGAGCAGGTGTGGCGCGATGTCAAGCTGCTGGCCGGGTGCGGCGGTAACCTGTACCGGCCCGGCCATTCCGCGGAAGGGCCCGTATTCAGCGATGCCTGCGACGCGTACGGCGTGATGCTGATCCAGCCGAGCGGCGACGGCGAAAACAACTGGGCCACCGACATGCTGGCCGGCAACACCAGCGCGGCGTACCAGGAAGGGCTCAAGAAGGAGATCCACCGCGACATGGTGATCCGCGACCGGAACCACCCGTCTATCCTCGCCTGGGAGGCGGCCAACGGCGCCTGCGACCCGACGCTGTGCGACGAGCTGCGCGCCATCGGCACCACGTGGGACTCGCTCGCGCCGCGCAAGCAGGCGGTGCGCGGGGCGCCGTGGAACCCGCTCGACCTCGCCTCCTGCACCCTCACCGGTTGCGAAATAGGAGTCAAGACCAGCGAACCGCAGTGCCCGGCCTGGGGCGCGGAAGCATGGGGACGCGCGTCGGAGCGGTGGGCCTACGATTATGAAATCGAATTCTGCGGCGAATTCCTGCAGAACTGGCGCAAGAGCATCCAGGCCAACTGCTTCGGATTGTGCCAATGGTACACGGCAGAAACGCCGGGCGAAGACAGGGCGTTCCTCGACGGAAAACAGCCCACGCGCTCCTTCGGCTCGTCGATGCTGGACTTCAACCGCATCCCGAAACTTCTCTACTACGCATACAAGGCCTGCTGGAGGCCTTATTCCCTCGAACCGGTGGTCGCCCTTTCGCACCACTGGAACCGGTCGGGCTCGGTCACGGTGAACGCGTTTTCGAATTGTCCGAATGTAAAGCTCCTGGTCAACGGCGCGAGCCAGGGCACAAAAACGCCCAATCCATGGACCGGCGCGGGCGACGGCAACGACCAGGCCACCACGCAGCTTCCGTTCCAGTGCTGGTGGAACGTGACCTGGGCATTGGGCACGCTCCTGGCGCAGGGACTTGACGCAAACGGAAACGTGGTGTGCACCGACCAGAAGGTGACGTCGGGCGCGGCCGACCATATCGCGCTCACGGTGGAGCCGCCGCTGGTGAAGCCCAACGGCGACACGTTCAAGATAACGGCCAACGGGTCCGACGCTGCGTTCATCCTCGCCACCGTGGTTGACGCAAGCGGAAATTGGTGCCCCACCGACAGCCATCTCGTCACCTTTTCGGTGGGCGGCCCGGGCAGCTACCGCGGCGGGTCCGACCAGTTTGTGGACGCCACGAAACCGGTCACCTGGCACGCGCCCATGGACCACGAGCTCACCGCCGAGGGCGGCATGTGCAAGGTGGCGGTGCGGTCGACGTTTACAACAGGGACGGTCACTGTTTCAGCGACTTCTCCGGGCCTTGGAAGCGGATCGGTGTCCTACACCGTGTATCCTGCGGATGACGGAACCGCCGCACAGCATCAAGCCGCCATGAACGTTACTGCTCCTTTTTCTCCATTTAGGATGACAACATCCGGCAGGCAGGTGAAATACTTTCTGAATTACGGCGCCATCGTGTCAATGGATGTTATGGATGCAGCGGGACACGTCATTCAAAATATTCATGAATCAAAACAAGCTGAAGGGTGGCATTCTGTCAATATTCTGCTTGATAATGGAAAAGGTGTTTACTTCATCCGATGCAGAGTCAACGGTAATGACCAAACTGTAAAGAAGGTTATGTTGATAAAATAAAATATGGAAAATGCCTCTTGCCATGCGCCAGGCAGGACTGGAGGCCGCGCTGGAGCGCGGTGCTGCCCGGCCCTCGCCGTCAGGCATAGAGGGGCCGTGGCAGCCCGAGTGCGAAACACGAGACCGGAAGGACGGCCGCCGACGCGAAGCGGCGGGGCGCCCATATCTTTATCTTGAAAATATGAATATTGGCGAATAACTTTAATCAAGGACCCCTCATGCAAAAACAAATCACAGCACTCATCCTAGTGTCGCTCCTGTCAACGTTGTCCCTTGCCGAGACCTACACCGGCGAACCGAGCAACCGCGTGAAGATCAACCTGGGAGAGACGCCCTGGAAGTTCATCAAGTCCGATCCCGCCAACGCCCAGGACTCGGGCTTCAACGACGCGTCGTGGGCGACGGTGGGCATCCCGCACACCTGGAACGACACTAACACCTTCCTCAACATGAGCTCGGGCGGGAACGCCGGCGCGCTGCTGGGAAACACCGGCTGGTACCGGAAACACTTTACTTTAGATAATGGATACGCCGGCAGAAAAATCTTCGTCGAATTCGAGGGCGCGCACATCGGCTGCCAGGTGTACGTCAACGGCGTTTTCATCCCGGGAAACAGCGCGGTGAACCCGCAGGCAACGCACGTGATCGGGTTTCTGCCGTTCGTGGTGGATGTCACGCCCTATGTTCAGTTCGGCGGCGCCGACAACGTGCTGGCCGTGCGCGTGAGCACCGGTTCGAGCTGGTTCACCTACCCGGGCTTTTCCGTCGACTTCCGCTTCGGCCAGGGCGACGGAGGGCTGTTCCGTCCCGTGTGGCTGCACATCACCGATAGGGTGCACGTGCCGCTCAATGTCTTCTCTGTTGTCAATAACTGGGGCACCTGCGTGGGCACGACCGCCGCCTCCGATGCGTCGGCGACCGTGCGCATACTCACGAACGTGCAGAACGAAGGCGGCGCAGCGGCGACCGTGTCGCTCACCACCAAGGTGGTTGACGCGACAGGAACGGTGGTGCTGTCGCTGGTGGATTCCCGCGCGGTCAGCGCGGGCACATGCCAGGTGTTCGACCAGTCGGGAAACGTGGCCAACCCGCACCTGTGGTATCCGGCGGCGAGCACGTACGGCACACCATATATGTACAAAGTCTATCACATTGTAAAAGTCAACGGCAGCACCGTTGACGTGTTCACCAGCCCGCTCGGCATCCGCACGCTCACGTGGAACACCGACTTCCCCATTTTCAACGGCCACCCGCATTACCTGTGGGGCGCCGCGGGACGGTACGACTATCCGGCGCTCGGCACGGCCGTGCCCGAGGAGCAGCAGTGGCGCGACGTCAAGATCCTCACCGAGTGCGGCGGCAGGTACTGGCGTCCCGGCCACTCCACCTGCAGCCCGGAGTTCGTTGACGCGTGCGACGCGTTCGGCGTGATGATCATCCAGCCCAGCGGCGACAACGAAGGCACGTGGATGACCGAGAACTACAACGCGGCCACCTCGCCGTACAACCAGGCGCTCAAGAGCGAGTGCCACCGCGACATGATCGTGCGCGACCGCAACCATCCGTGCATCCTGGCCTGGGAATGCGCCAACGCGCCCATCGACCACGCGTACAACGTGACGCTCATGGACACGCTGCTTAAATACGACGCGGTGGCGCCCCGGCGGCAGTCGGACCGCGGCAACGACAAGTCCGACATCGCGGTGGACAGCGTCACCTCGTGCTCGCTTGACGGGTGTGAAGCCGGGCTCAAGTCGGCGCTCATCCCGAGCCTGCCCGCCTACGGCGCCGAGGGCTTTTACAACCACGACACCCGCTTCGACTACGACGGCGAGCTCGCGTTCGCCCAGACCTTTGCGCAGAACTGGAAGAACGGCAAGCGGGTGAAGGCCTTCGGCATGTGCCAGTGGTACATGGCGGAGTCGCCCGGCGAGGACGGCACGGGCCGCAACTTCGCGAGCTCCATGATGGACTGGAACCGCATCCCGAAAATGCTGTACAAGATATACGCGGCATGCTGGACGCCGTATTCGATCAAGCCCGTCGTGTACCTGGCGCACCACTGGAACCGTTCCGGCGCAATCACGGTCAATGCGTTTTCAAACTGCCCGAGCGTGCGGCTGCGCATCAACGGCTCGGACCAGGGGACGCAGGTACCGTATCCCGACACCGGCAACGGCTCGGCCATGATGCCCGACCAGTGCTCGTGGAACGTAACCTGGGCCGCAGGCACGCTGCGCGCCGAGGGCCTTGACGCAAGCGGAAACACCGTATGCTTCGACGAGAAAATAACCGCGGGCAATCCCGACCATGTGGCGCTCACGGTCGAGCCGGAGCTTGTCAAGCCCAGCGGCGAGGCGTTCGCGATCTTTGCCAATGGGACCGATGCGGCTTTCATCCTCGCCACCATTGTTGACGCAAGCGGAAACTGGTGCCCCACCGCGTCCAACATCGTGCACTTCACGGTTACCGGCCCGGGCAATTACCGCGGCGGCGCCGACCAGATGGTCGGGTCGGGCGGCGCGAATTACCACTCTCCCGGCGACCCTGAGCTTTCCGCCGAGGGTGGCATGTGCAAAGTTGCGGTGCGCTCCACGTTCACGCCGGGAACGATCACGGTAACGGCAACATCGTCGGGACTGGGAGGCGGCAGCGCGTCGTTCACCACGATCGCGGTTCCGCCTCCGCCGCCGGTGGCTTTGGTTATGCCGCGTTCCCCGACAAGCTATCATAGTCCTGTTGCAATACGGATCGGGACGGTTGGAAAGACGATCCGTTACTGCATTGACAGGCCGGCATTCGTGTCAGTGCAAGTTCTAGACGTGGAAGGAAAGACCGTTGTGAGCGTGCCGGCGTCGATGCAGACGCAGGGATGGCATGTCGCGACAGGCGCAACGCATGCAGATCTTCCGAACGGCATTTACGTTGTCAGGTGCGCCGTAGACAATCAGCGTCTCGCGAAACGGGTGGTTATTGCTAGATAATAATAGGATGTTGAGGAGTTGACGGGTAAACGTGTTAATAAGGCACACTGATTCTATTTTTTGGATATGAATTGGCTAAAAAGATACAAATTGACCGATAAGATTTCAAATGCCGCGCGCCAGGCAGGACTGGAGGCCGCGCTAGAGCGCGGTGCTGCCCGGCCCTCGCCGATAGGCATATAGGGGCCGTGGCAGCCGGAGGCCGAGACCGGAAGGACGGCCGCCGACGCGAAGCGGCGGGGCGCCCGGATTTAAATAATGAAACCAGATAAATCTTTCGGATAACCTTGAATCAAGGACCCCGTATGCAAAAACAACTCCTCACCCTTATTTCGGTATTCCTCGTTGCCGCCGCTTGTTTCGCCGAAACCTACACCCCCGAGCCAAGCAACCGCGTCGTCATCAACCTCGGCGAGACGCCGTGGAAATTCACCAAGACCGACGTGGTGGGCGGACAGAACACCTCGTACAGCGACGCATCGTGGAAAGACGTGGGCGTCCCGCACACCTACGACGACACCGGCACGTTCGTCAACATGTCGATGGGCGGCAACGACGGCACGGTCATGCCCGGCACGGTCTGGTACCGCAAGCACTTTACTTTAGACAACGCGTATTCCGGAAGAAAGGTGTTCGTGGAGTTCGGCGGCGTACACGTGGGCTGCCAGGTGTACATCAACGGCACGTTCATTCCCGGAAACAGCGCGCTCAACCCGAACGCCACGCACGTGATCGGGTTCGTGGGGTTCGTGGTTGACATCACGGCAAACGTGCAGTTCGGCGGCGCCGACAACGTGCTGGCCGTGCGCGTGGGCAAGAGCCAGGGCTTTTACAGCGACCCGGGCTTTGCCCAGGGCTTCCGCTTCGGCCAGTCGGACGGCGGTATTTTCAGGCCGGTGTGGCTGCACATCACCGACAAGGTGCATGTTCCGCTCAACGTGTATTCGGTAGTCAACCAGTGGGGAACGTATGTGGCTACGAACACGGCATCGGACGCCTCGGCCAACGTGCGGATCATGACCAACGTCCAGAACGAGGGCGCGGCGGCGGCGAGCGTGAGCCTCACCACCAAGGTGGTTGACTACCGCAATGCCGGCAATGTCGTGCTGAGCCTCACCGCCACCCAGACCATCGCGGCGGGCCAGGCGTACGTATTCGACCAGAGCGGTGACATTGCCAACCCGCACCTCTGGTATCCCAACAACAGCGCCTACGGCACGCCGTACATGTACAAGGTTTATCACATTGTCAAGGTTGGGGGGGCCACCGTTGACGTATTTGAGACGCCCACCGGGTTCCGCGTGCTCACGTGGGACAACAACTTCCCCATTTTCAACGGCCACCAGCATTACCTGTGGGGCGCCAGCTCGCGGTACGATTACCCGGCGCTGGGCACGGCGGTCCCCGAGGAACAGCAGTGGCGCGACGCGAAGCTGTGCGCCGACGCCGGCGGCAGCCTGTGGCGCCCGGGGCATTCCACCTGCAGCAGCGAGTTCGTTCACGCCTGCGACAACTACGGCATCATGATCGTCCAGCCCACCGGCGACGCCGAGGGCGCCTTCAGCGGCGTGGCCGCCACCGACCCCAAGGGCGTCCTGAAATCCGAGCTGCACCGCGACATGGTGATCAGGGACCGCAACGACCCGTCGATCCTCGCCTACGAGACCGACAACGGCGGCATCACGGCCGACCTCGCCTCCGCCCTCAAAACGATTTCGGCGCAGTGGGACCCGGTACACACGAGGCTCCACAACGACCGGACGGGAAATTGCGGCCTCGGCGACATCCATTCCTGCACCGCGAGCGGTTGCGAGATGGGAATCAAGAGCGGCTGCCCCACCATGCCCGCGTTCGGCGCCGAGGCGTGGAACGCCACGGGCATGTCGGCGCGCTGGGCCTACGACCACCAGATCGCGTACGTGGGCGCGTACCTCCCCAACTGGGTGAAGAGCAGGCAGGCCAACTGTTTTGGACTTTGTCAATGGTATTTCGCGGAGACGGTCGGCGAGGCCGGCGTGTACCTCGAGAGGCCGGCCGGCGACTACAACGTGCGGTCGTTCGGCTGCTCCATGATGGACATGAACCGGATCCCCAAGCTCCTCTATTATGCCTACCAGGCGGCCTGGGTGCCGTTTTCAAGCAAGCCCGTGGTCGCGCTCGCCCACCACTGGAACCGCTCGGGCGCTGTACGGGTGAATGCGTTTTCCAACTGTCCCTCGGTGCGGTTGCGCATCAACGGCGCCGACCAGGGGACCAAGACGCCCAACCCGTGGACCGGGACCGGCAGCGACGCGACTGAGACCTCCACGCAGCTTCCCATGCAGTGCTCATGGGACGTGGCCTGGGCGGCGGGCACGCTGCTGGCCGAGGGCCTTGACGCAAACGGAAACGTGGTGTGCACCGACCAGCGGGTGACGGCCGGCGAACCCGACCATATCACGCTCACCGTCGAGCCGCCGCTGGTGAAACCCGACGGCGGCACGTTCGTCATCACCGCCAACGGGTCTGACGCGGCCTTCGTCCTCGCCACCGTGGTTGACGCGAACAACAACTGGTGCCCGCTTGACAGCCACAACATCACGTTCGGCGTTTCCGGGCCGGGCAATTATCGCGGCGGCTCCGACCAGTACGTTACCGTCGGCCAGCCGCTTTCCTACCATTCGCCGCTCGATCCCGAGCTGCGCGCCGAGGGCGGCATGTGCAAGGTGGCGGTGCGCTCCATGTTCACGGCGGGAACGGTCACGGTAACTGCGACGTCGCCCGGATTGGGACAGGCCGCGGTCTCGTTTATGGTGTATCCGCTGGGGACAAGTGTTGTTGCGGGCGGGTCAATCAAACAGGCAACGGCTAGGGCGACGACGCCCGTGTTCAAGACAGTCATGGCCGGCGGTAAACTCCGGTACTTCATAAGTATTCCGGGCATCGTTACCCTTACCGTACTTGACGCAAGCGGAAGGGTGCTGAAAAATATTCCGGGTTCACAGCAGGTTTACGGATGGCATCAAGCCAATCTTGCAGGGGCAAACGGCACCGAAGTTAGAAACGGAGTTTATTTCGTAAGGCTCATGGTTAACGGAAAAGAAGAAGGTACACGGCGGGTAATTCTTCTACCCTAGCAGTCCAATTGGATGATTCGGACAAGGTGTTTTTTCATCGCCAAGTTTATGAAAAAAAACCTTCTTGTCCTTTCAATGAAAATAATTTGCGGATTGCAGGCCGGCCGATTTGCATCGGTCAACCCACAATCCGCATTAGTATTCTTAAAGAATCAGTACTCTTTACTTTCCGTCTTTTCTCGCCCGGTAGGCCATTGCCTTTCTGAGCTGGTTGATCGCCTTGTGGCATGCGGCGATGGCCGCGGCCTTGTGCCCGCCGAAATTATGGGGCGCGGCCTCCATGTAGGCGATCGCGTCTTCGAGGTCCCTTACCGCGGTCGCGATGCGCGGATGCTCGTTCAGTTCCTCGCCCGCGGCGACCTGGGCGGGCGGTTCGGCGAAACTCAGTGAAAAGGGTGCCATGCAGAATGAAGCAACAAGAGCGGCAACGACGAACTTCTTCATACGACTCCTCCTGTGGTTAATGGTAAGACAGAACAGCAAAGCCTGAGACACGTGATGATGAAAATACACAGTATTTCGTCATGTATGAATGATTTATTGCATGAATCGCAATTCCAATTATTTTGGTCACAAGTGACATTTGACCGCAGCAGACCAACAGATTAAACCTTCCTTAACTTCTTTTTTTGCCCACCATCCCCTTCTTCATCAACGCATCGTACAAGGCGTTAAAAAACCTCAGCTCGCTCCTCGATGCCCTCATCAGATGCGGCCTTAGAAACCGTCTCACCTTTTCCCGTTCCCGCATCTCCAGCAAATCAACCGTTGATGCCATGAGCCGCCACACGTGATCCCGTTCCTGCTTGACCGGTGCGAGCGCCTCGTTTGCCGGTTGTACCAGCGCAGCTCCGCTCGCCAGGAACACCTCGTAGGCGTACACCATTACCGCCTGCGCCAAATTGACGGACGGATGCCGCACGGCAGTGGGAATTGTGGAAACCGCGTCGCACAGTTCAAGGTCGCCGTTGCTGAGGCCGTTCTGTTCCGATCCGAAAATCATCCCGGCCTTTTTCCCCGACGCGGCAATGCGAAACAGGCGTTTTGCCGCCTCGGCCGACGCGAGCCGTTTTTCCGTTCTTCGCCGGTCACGCTGAGTGGTGCCGATCAAATAATGAAGATCGGAAACCGCCTCAATAGTCGATGAATACTTCTTTGCCGATTCCAGAACATTTGTCGATCCGTGGGCCATCCACGTTTTGGCCGGCGGCAAGGGCCGCACCGGCTTGACAAGCCGTAGGCTTGAAAACCCTGTCACGGTAAGAGCCCGGCAGCATGCGCCGATATTGCCGGGAGTTTGGGTGCCGACAAGGATAAAAATGATATTATCACGAGGATTCATTTGCCCAAACAAAATAATATGACCCTTCCGGTCCATGTACTTATCAATTAGAAAATTGGGCTAAAACAGATCATAAAACATGCTGTTCTCCTCTTATCAAGGAAAAGACGCTTATGGTATTGGAAGAAAAAATCAAATCCCACATTATGAGTGAAAGGCCATGCTCTCCGACCGGCGCTACTGGAGGTTATTGACGAATTGGTATTTCGCCGCCGCGTTAGGGGCGACTGCAGGGCGCGCTGGAGCGCGTTGCCGGCCGGCCCTGCGCAAAAGGCGCCTCGGGCGGTCCGGCAAAGAGGCCGAAGGCCGAGCCCGGAAGGAGAACCGCCCCCCTTGCAGGTTCGCAAACCTGCAAGGGGGGAACGCCCGGATCAATTAACCTGAGAAAGCAAAGCGAGGAAATTAGAATTTGCACAGCGCGTCCTGCGGCTTTTGGTTCATGTAGCACAATTTCACCCAGCCGGCCGACAGCGGACCGCTCGAAAGCCGGACCTCGTCGATGCAGCCGATCCATTTCTGCTCGGTGTTGCCCACATTGGAGCCGAAGACAAGGTCATTGACATTAGAGAACGCGTTGATGAGCGGCGCGCTTATGTAACTGCCGTCGACGTAAATCGCGCACACGCCGTTGTTCCAGACCAGGGTGATGTAATGCCAGCCGTGCAGCGACCATCCGCCGATCACGTTGAGCGGGCCGTTGCCGATGGAGTCTTCGGCGCGTATGTCAATGGCGCTGTCGTTGCCGCTGATGGTGAGCAGCTCGAAGCCGGCCGAATCGTTCCATGCCCGCTTGTTCGAAATGATGCGGTTGTAGCCCGGAACGGCGGCGCCAAGCCATTGCGCCCACACCGAAATTGAAAACCGGTTGTTGCCGTCGATCGACGATGAATACGGCACGGCCCAATACGCGCTGCCGTTGAACCGCATGGCACCGCCGATGAGGCCGGTGTCGGCCGCGGGCGTGGTTGCCGCCGACTGCGTGACGAGCGAGTGCCCGAGGCCGCTGGCGTCATCGGTCCCGTTCATGTGCCACACGCCCATGTACCCGAACGTCCTGCCGAACACCTGGCCGCCGTCGGAGAAATTACCGGTGTTTTTCTTGCCCCAGTACATGATTATGTCGGTGGTATCGTTGCCGTACACCGTGTCGACGTTCACCCATACCGCCGCAATGCGGGCGGCCGGGTCCCATCGCTCGATTTCGTACCTGAGGTGGCGCCCGTTCTTCTTTGCAAACCTGATGTCCTGGCCGTCGGTTTGTGTCTGTCCGAACGCGATCGCCGATTGATCGAGCCGGACAAGGACTGGGAAATTCATGACGGTGTCGGCCACATCGGCGCCGGCCGGCGTCGTCACGAGATGAACGGTGCGCGAGTACGGCCATTGGCTGTAGTCCTCTTCGTCGAACATCTGGAGAACCATGGTGTCGACATGGGTGGGAAAGCCGGGGTCCACCACGACGTTGGACACGCTGACCGGCGGCACCGCATCGGAAAAGGCGGAATACAGCAGGGAAAAATTGCCCTGCGGGACGCGCGGAAGCAGATAGGACCCGGAAACGGGGTCGACGCGCGCGGCGCGCAGCAGCCCGAACGTGCGGACGTAAACAGGTGTTGCTCCGGTGTACCGCACGGTCCCGGTGATGAATCCAACCGGTTTGAGCGACTGGGTTTTGAGCGTATGTTTTGTCTTTCCCGTGGCCTGCAGGGTGCAGGCGATCGCGGCGCCGAGGGTGTCGTGCGCGATTTCCACCAGATACCGTCCGTTCGGGAGGGAATCGAAATAGTACTGGCCATTCGCATCGGTAAAGGCATCAGGGGCGGGGACCTGCCCGCTCGCGAGGGCGGTGTCGCCCAGGGAATCACTCGACCTGACATACACGCCTGCGCCGGCGACCGGGGTTCCGTTTTCGTCGGTGACGAGCCCCGCAACGGCATTGGGAAAATCGTCGGCGGGAGTTTCGGCAACGCGCGTGCTCACCGTGCAGCGGACCGCCACGAGCGCCGCTGCCGCGAGCAACGTCAGGCACGCCGTGAGCCGCTTACTCATTGCCCGCCCCCAGCGTGGAAGTGCGCGGGAAAAGCTGGAAATTGAACTGGTAAATCCGCATGTCTTTTTTCGGGTCTTTTTCATGGTCCGCGGCAGTGGTGAGCACGTATTCCTTGAGCTCCTCGAATTTTTTCGTGAGCTCCGGCACGATGTTCGCGGGCAGGCCCACCATGAGCGAGCTGATGTAGCGGTCCTCGGGCTCTATCGCGTCAATCGCCTTGGTGCTGTGCTCGATCCAACGCCGGTGCAGGTTCTTGATCACCTCGCGCAGCTCCACGACATTGGGCCTGAGCTTCATCATGGTCACTTTGTAGCCCTTTCCCTTGTCTTTCTCGATGATGCCCAGCGCCTCGAGCACTTCCACCGCTTCCCGCACCTGGGCGACATTTACACGCGGGAAAATTTTATCGGCAAGTTTCTTGTAGTCGCCGTCGAACCCCTCCACCGCGATGATCTCCCGCACCACGGGATTGTACCATTTAAGATAATAGTTCGCGTACTTGAGCGACACATCGTTGAACAGCGTCTTTGATTTCGCTTCAAGCAATTTTTTAAGGAGCAGCTCCTTTTCCTCGCCGTCCTTTGACTGGTCGTATTTGACAAGATACTTGAAATACCGGGCGCGGTCTTCCAAAAGGTCCATGCCTTTGATCATTTTTTTGGCCGCGTTGTCCGAAAGTTTTTTCCGGCGCTTCACCACGTCGATAAAAAATCCCTGGTTGTTGAACCCTGCCTTACGCGCGAACACTCGGTAAGAATAAAGTGGATTGATCCGCTTCTTTGCGTCGAAAAAATCGGCAAGGAACCGGCGGTAATCGAGATATTCGTAGATTTCGGGGAGAGGATTCATGGCAGTATAATTATAAGGGATTTTGGGAGAAAAATCAAGCATTATTTTACTGATTTTATGTAACATCTCAACTGATTGATATTTAATTAATTACTATTATTTTATTACACAATTATTATTATGTTTTGTAGAACATTTCAGATTGCAGCCAAAGAAATGATTCTCTTGATCGGTAATTATATGTTATCCAACAAATCCCCAATAAAGTTTTGTATTTAATGAACGGTCTGATGATGCGAAGATGTTTTATTACTGTTGGGTATGCAAAGCTATCTGAAAGAAACCTTTCGAAGCAATCATCGTCATGAAAATATTTCTGCAAAATTTACAACAACGGTCACAGATTTAAAGCGAGACTTTTCAAAATTAATAATAAAAAAGGCCCTACACCTGTCGATGCCGGGCCTTTACCTTACCGGTTTTCAGTAATCTGATTGGAGAGTCTGTTTTCCAATCCCCCCTTACTGATGTACCGGTCCCCCCATATTTTCGCCACTTTCAGGCGAACCATTCTGCAAAATAAACCTCTTCCCGTTTGGTTTACAATGCTGGTCTGCTGATAATATAAGCTGTAATTGACGGAATACAGTGAAAGGAATGAAGAGAGGGAAAATTCGTGTTCACTCTAGTGAACAGACTGAAATCAGTTTTACTGATTCTCTGATGATGAAACGAGATTGATTCGGCGTGTCATTCCAGCGAAAGCGGGAACCCTACCAAAAAAAATTGGACGGATTCCCGCAAACACATGAACGATTTCAATCATCTAACAATTACTGACTGTCAACTTCCAACATCCAACTTTCAACTTCTTTAAAACACCATCGTTATGAACGAATGCGCCGGCACCGACGGCTTGACAATCTGCGTTCCCTGCTTCAGCTTAATCGACACCGCGGCCGCGGTGCGGTTCATGATCACGACCGCCACGCTGCCGTTGCCGTTGCGGAACGCGGTGAATTCCACGTTGGCCGGGATGGAAGTCGCCAGATACCCGATGCGCACCGCGCCGGGCCGCACGTATTTGCTGAAATGCGCGATCATGTAATAATGCGGCTGCACGATATACGTTTTGCTGTTGCGGTTCATTATGACCGGCGCGCTGCCCACGCTGCCCGTCCAGCCCGGCCCTCCGCTGTCATCGACGCACAGGTTCCACTCGTTCCAGCCGTTGCCCCAATGGTTCATGTCGCCGATGAGGTCGTGGCCTTCCCGTTCGGCCTGGCCCCAATCGACCTTGTAGGTGCCGTCGGCATTGTAGCCCTTGAACGGTTCCGCCACCTCCGTCTCCACGAGAATCTTCCCGGGATATTTGTCGTGAAAAGCAACAAGGCTGTCGAACATATCTCCCGAGTACCAATGGTAGGCGGCGCCGAACGCGTATTTCCCGGACATCGTGTCGCCGATGATGGTGTTGCCCCACGAATTGAGAAGGTCTTTGTTGTGATCCCATATCATCACGTTCACCTTGCCGAGCAGGCCCTCGGCCCGCAATTGGGGGCCGAAGTTGTCCCTCAGGAGCGTCTTCTCCTGCTGAGACGTGTACGAGCACGAGGGGTACCATGGCGAATCAAAGGCCGGCTCGTTCTGCATGGTGATGCCCCATAGGTCAATGCCGTTTTGGTTCATCTGCTCGACATATCTGCACAGGTAAAGCGCGAACGCGGCGTAGCAGTTGGTGAGCAAGGAGCCATGCAGCCAGTTGTTGGTGGTTTTCATCCACGGCGGCGGGCTCCACGGCGCGGCGAAGATCTTAATATTTGCGCCGGGCACCGCCTTTGCCTGCTTGATCATGGGGATCATCCATTGCTGGTCGTGCAAGAGGGAAAAATTATTCATGGAGAAATCATTCGCCGTGGTATCGTAGAAGTACGGCCCCACGGAAAAATCGCTTGAGCCGATCTGGGTCCGGCCCATGGTAAAGCCCGCGCCCGTAAAGGGGTTGAAGAACAGGTCCATGATTTCCTTGCGCGGCGCCGGGCCTATGTCGTTCATGCTCCACACGGCAGCCTCGGTGAACGCCGCGCCGAACCCGATGATGGTCTGGAACTTCTGAGTGGTATCAATGCTTATCGTCGGCATGGTGGAACCGTCGTCCGCCGCGAACACGAGCGGCGTCTTGACCGAAAGCCGGTCGCCCGCCTGCGAGGTCTGGACAAGGTAAACGCTCCCGGCGGGTACTGTTTTGTCAAGGACAAAGTCGTAGGTGCCGATGTAATTGTCAATGGCAAGCGAGGCCGTGTTGTAGCCGACGGATCCCGCGAGCATCGAATCAACCATGGCGGAAGACTTTGCAAGGCCGGTTGACACAGGGTTATTGTTCTGATTGACAGCCTGGCCGTGGATGGCCATGGTTCCATCAACGACGGGCATTTTAAACACGGCTGAGGCAGCCCCGATGCCGACCTTGAGAAAATAGAGCTGCGAGGCCAGACGAGAAAATCCCGATAAGGGACTCATCTGATAGCTGCCGCGGTCGAGCCACTTATCAACAAGCGAAATGATCTTCCTGCCTGAAACATCATACATCCCGACGTTGACGTGCTCCATTTTGCCCGACACCGTAAAGTTCAGGACGTTTCCCGTTAAGAAAGACATCATTGGGCCATGTCCCGGTTTTTGAGGCAATGCCGCGGTTGCTCCGGTCACGATGGAATAAGCGCCGCTCGAGTCCGTCACCGCGGATTTGCCCGCGGCAATCACGCTCACCATGGCGCCGGCAATGCCGGTGCCCGAGGCGTCCTTTACCGTGCCGGTGATAGTGATCTGCTGGGCGTAAAGTGTTGAACTGAGGATTAAAAAACAGGAAAAGGCATACCGCGTGCGAGATAACGCTGACATGACAACCCCCTTGAATTATGCCCCCTTCCCCACACCCTAAAATTTAAACCTTTCTTGGATAATTATCCAACGTTTTTCTTATATTTATATGGCAATGACGTTACGGCCAGTTTTATTTCTTTTGATTCCCGATCGCTATCCAACGGGGCATCACGAGGGCTTCCGCAGAGATTCGTGACGCCAAAATTCCTTTTTGTTTAAAACAGTCGTGTAATGCATACATTTTGTAATTATATTTATGGTAATAATGTCTCGTCTGTTCCGCTGTTAAAGACATTTAACAAGGGGGATTTAATGACTGGTTCAGCAAGTCCGGGCAAGACGATTTTCCTTATTATAGCAGGAGTAGCGCTGTTCGCCGTTGTCGTGAACGCGGAAATTCCCGCTGGTTACAAAGGCAAGCCTTACCCTCCGGGCAGCGCGCCGCATGAGATCCCGGGGAGAATCAGTTTTCACGATTATGACTATGTTTCGCCGTCCCAAGGGAGCCCGAATGGGGTCACCTTTATCCAGGACGACCTGGCCGGTTCGGCGGCGGGAAGCACGGCCGGCGGCCGAGACGGCAGCATTCCAGGCATTCCCAAGGACAGCTGCAATGCGTGGCCGGCGATGTGGAAAACCAATCATCACACTGATGACGGAATTCCCGACACGTTTTACGCAGCGGGTGTCGCGTGGCCCAACGGAGTGCGGTTTCCGGGCCCGGACACGAGCGTAAACGATTGGTATATCGGCGCCAGTCACCCGGACGGCATGACAAAGTACACGATTCACGTTCCCAAGGCGGGAAAATATTGGATCAGTTCGATCTGGGCCTCGGCTTCGCCGCCCGCCCAGTACCACCTCAGTTTCTATAACGGCGCGAGCACGGTGAGCACGCCGTCCGTCGTATGCAACGGCATGACCGCAAGTTATCATGCGTGGTATAAGTTTTCCGATTTTGCCTCCGTGCAGCTCGATTCCGGCGTTCAGGTGATGCAATTTCAGAACGAATCGATGCACCTCAACCAGGACTTCATCTATATAGCCGCGGATTCCGGCGACTTCACCACCGGCATCGAACAGCCGGCGTCAAAAGCCCCCGGCGCACCGCAGTCTAATCTGTCAATAGACCGGGGAACCATCAGGTTTGCGGTCCCCAGCGCAGGGAAAACCAAGATTTCGGTATACGACTGCCTCGGCAGGGAACTGCTGACCGTTCTGGACATGAGCGTGGCGGCGGGCCGGCATTCGGTGGCGCTGAACCAAACCGGCCTGAAAAAGGGAATTTACTTTTTGCGAATGGAGCAGGGAAATGCGAGCAGCGTGACTAAGCTCGAGCAGATCAGGTAGCTCGCTCCACGTTCTCTTATCGCAAATCCCCGGAGATGGTTTCCGGGGATTTTTTTTGCATAAATTCCACTTATTGAACCTTTCTTATCATTATATTATTTACCGGGAAGAGGAGAGATATTCCAAAAATTTCATTCCTCTATAGCGAGGGGGGTCAAATGAGGTGTTCCAGGTTGCTCCTGGCCGTAGTGGCGGTGGGAGTTTTTTTTGTGTCGCTTTCCACTGCGGCAATTCCGGCCGGCTATATCGGCAAACCCTATCCGCCGGGCAGCGGCCCCCATGAGGTTCCGGGAAGAGTCAACTTCCATGATTATGACTACGTATCACCGTCGCAGGGGCAATCAAACAACGTAACTTTTATCCAGGACGACCAGGCATATGGCGCGGTCTCCGGCGGCGGAGACGCCGGCGGCAGGGATGGCAAAGTCGCGGGCATCCCTTCTGACTCCGACAACGCGTGGCCCGCTTTCTTCGCAACAAACAAGTCGCCCTACGACCTCGACACCTTCTATGAAGCCGGCAAGGCGTGGCCAAACGGCGTTCGGTATCCCGACCCTGTTGATACATCGGTAAAAGACCGGTATATCGGCGCAAGCCACGCCAACAGCATGACGAAGTTTACCATCCATGTTCCAACGGCCGGGAAATATTGGATCAGCTCAATATGGACCTCCGATGCGCCGCCGATCCAGTTTCACATTAATTTTTTAAACGGCGCCAGCACGGTGAGCACACCGACCATCACGCTCACGGGGATGCCCGCGAGCTATCATGCCTGGTACAAGTACAGCGATTTTGCGTCCGTAACACTCGATTCCGGCATTCAGGTGATGCAATTCCAGAACGGATCCATGCATCTCAACCAGGACTTCCTGTATATTGCCGCGGATTCCGGCCAATTCATCACTGGCGTTGAGCAAAGGCCGATGCCCTCGGCACGCGCACCGGTCTTCGGTCTGTCAATCAGCCGTGAAACGGTCCGCTTTACGCTTCCCGATGCGGGAAAGACGAAAATATCCTTGTTCGATTGCCTCGGCAGGGAAATGTTCACCTTCCTCGATCGGAGTACGGCGCCGGGGAGCCACGCAGTCCCGTTGAATGCAGCGGGAATGAAAAATGGTATTTACTTTGTGCGAATGACGCACGGAAATTCGAGCAGCGTGGTAAAATTTGAGCTGACCAGGTAGTCGATAACTAGTGATACCCCCCAAACCCCGGGGAAATTTTCCCGGGGTTTTTATGGAAAAAATCCTATTTGTTAATTTCAGATATTTTTTTGTTTGCAATGACAGAAAACCTGCGCGGCTCAGGTTTTAGCGCCCTTGTCGGAAGCGCGAGCCCAATTTATATTATCAAACCGACAGGACGCAGAACCGGTTGTAAAGCATGTGAAAAAGAAGGAAGGCCCTATGAAACAATGGCTTTTACTGATGGCTTCTTGCCTTTTCCTGGTTGTTGGATGCGCCAACAATCCGACCCAGCCCCCACCTGCAGCACCTACTGCTCCGACCAGTGTATCCGCCATAGCAGGCGGCAATTCGGTTACGGTGGCGTGGGATACCGTTATTGGGGCAAAAAATTACAATCTGTATTATAAACAGGGGACAACGGTAGATACAGCAAGCGGAACAAAACTCACTGGTGTGAAGTCACCGGATACTGTAATTGGCTTGACGGCTGGAACCCAGTACGCCTTTGCCGTATGCGCAGCGAATGCAGGAGGAGAATCGGGCTTGAGCGGAGTGCAGGCCGCGACGCCTGAGTTGGTCGACATCGACGGAAATGTGTATCATACGGTCACAATAGGCACGCAGGTTTGGATGGCGGAGAACCTAAGGACAACAAAGTTTAATGACGGCACGGCGATACCGTTGGTTACCGTTGATACAGAATGGGCCGCGCTCACAACACCCGGCTATTGCTGGTACGATGATTCAGACTCTTACAAGGCGACCTATGGCGCTCTTTACAATTGGTATGCGGTAAACACCGGCAAACTGGCCCCAAAAGGCTGGCATGTGCCGACCGACTCGGAATGGACAGTGCTCTTCACATTTCTGGGCGGCACAAACGTGGCCGGGGGAAAACTGAAGGAAACCGGGACGGCGCACTGGGATTCTCCCAACACCGGTGCAACCGATGATTATGGATTCGGGGCGCTTCCGGGCGGTTGGCGTATGTTCCTTGGGTCATTCTACTATATAGGCTCCCTGGGTTATTTGTGGACGGCTACGGCACACGACGCCACGAGCGCGCAGGACATTGCTTTTGTCAGCGACAACACCTACGTGGGCAGATACTTCAACGCTAATCAATGCGGGATTGGTGTCCGGTGCGTTCGGGATAATTAAGACTCCCCTGCCGCCAAACGGCGGAGGGTCTTCCAAAGCTGTGCAAAATATTTTACATATTTCTCCGATTTCAAAAAATTAAAGTTCCTATAATTCAATAATTTTCAGAGGGGGATTGAATGGGTAATGCACGTCGTTTTTCGAGGTATCTTCTGGCCGTCTTGGCCGCAGGCGTAACGTTCGTATCGCTTTCAAACGCGGCGATTCCCGCAGGATACAAAGGGTTGCCTTATCCTCCGGGCAGCGCGCCTCACGAGATTCCGGGGAGAGTCAACTTTCACGACTATGACTGGGTGCCGCCGTCTTTGGGTAGTTCGAATGGGGTAACCTTTATCCAGGACGACCAGGCCGGTTCCGCCGGAAGCACTGCCGCCGGCAGGGACGGAAAAGTTGCAGGCATTCCGGCAGACTCCGACAATGCCTGGCCGGCTTTCTACCTGACGTGGCACGCGGACCATGATACCTTTTATGCAACCGGCGTTACCTATCCCAACGGCACGATATACCCGGGACCAGACACGGCGCTCGCTCACGCCGACTACTATATAGGCGCCAGCCATCCGGACGGAATGACAAAGTACACGGTTCATGTTGCTATGGCGGGGAAATACTGGATCAGCTCCTGCTGGGCGGCAGACGCGTGGCCGATACAGTTT
>DATJAL010000029.1 GCA_035516255.1 Chitinivibrionales bacterium
CTTTCCTGAGGTTGCCAACAACTGGACTGCTTCCCGTTTGAACGCATCGTCATACTTCTTACGTGACGTAGACATACACACCTCCAAGAACAAAGATAAATTTGGTTCTCGGAGTGTCCAAATTCAGGAGTACACCTCAACCGGTGATCCGGGGGCACACCCCCTCTTTGGCGCCGAAGTCCTGTGGTCTGCGGAAAGCAGGGTGGCCAGCGATCCACCTGTGGCAGGTCAAACCTTACGTGGCGGAGAAAGACAAGTATTATGGCCAGTTGAAAAGGATTGTGTTCCGTCGACTGATTATCGGCTTGTGATTGACAAATGCCCGATAGTGTAATCTTTGATTGATTAGATGAAAAAGTCTGCCGCCGCGTTAGGCGGACTGGAGTGGTGCGCTGGAGCGCAGCGCCGGCCGACCCGACCCTGAGTTTTAACGGGGGGGAGGGGAACGCCCAGATTTATTTTTAAATAATTTAGCAGGAATATCATCACTTAATGCCCTTCACCCTCTCCGACTACGCCGACATAAAAGAACTCGCCAAGGGCGGAATGGGCAAGATCTATCTCGCCACGCAGCTCTCCCTCAATCGCAAGGTTGTCATAAAGGAAATGGCGGCCGGGCTCCTCACCACGAAAAACGAGATCAAGCGGTTCGAGAACGAGGCGCGCGCCGGCGCGGCGCTTAACCACGACCACATCGTGCGGATCTACGATTTCGGCGAGGAGAAAAGTTCATTTTACATCGCCATGGAATTCATCGACGGCCCGGACCTTGACGCGCTGCTCAAGGACGCCGATTTCCCCAGGCAAATCGGCATGATGATCCTGCAGCAGGCGCTCAAGGGGCTTGCGTTCGCGCACGAGCAGGGGATCGTGCACCGCGACGTGAAACCCGCCAACATCCTCGTGTCGCGCAACGGCGCCGTGAAAATGGTGGATTTCGGGCTTGCCTACGCGGGCGCGCAATCGGGTCACATGACCGTCACGGGGTCGATCGTGGGCACTCCAGTGTACATGTCGCCCGAGTTGGTGAAGGGCGAGGAGACGCGCGACCGGTGCATGGACATCTGGGCTGCCGGAGTGATCCTGTACCGCATCGTCACGGGCAAATTTCCCTTTTCCGGAGAGACGGTGCCCGCGACGCTCATCAGCATCATCCAGGATAAGGAAACACCGGCGGGCGAGATCGATCCCACCCTGCCGCAAAGCATTTCGAGCCTGCTCAACTCATCTCTTGAGAAGGAACATCCCAAAAGGCTGGCGAGCCTGGGCCCGCTCATCGAGGCGATGCAGAATTATTTCTTTGAAATCGGCATCCGCGACCCCGTGGACGCCATAAAAAAATACCTTGCCGACAGAAAGGCCTCCGTTGCCGAGCTCGCCCCGCTGCTTGCTCGCTATCATCTTGTCAAGGGCGAGGAATGCTCGCGGGACAAGCGGCACGCGGCGGCGCAGGCGCATTTCCAAATGGCCAAAAAGCATGATCCCAAAAACAAGGACATCGCGGAAGCCCTGCGATCGCAGCAGGACTACATGGGTTCGCTCACCGCCGAGACCGCGACCGTCCCGGGCGGCATGCTTTCACAGGTCCGCGCCAGGCAGCGGAAAAAAAAGCGGTTGGGCATTCACGTGCTGACCGTGGGGGCCGCGATTGTTTCATTGGGCATTATTTTCGCGGGAGCGCTGGCGATTTTTGACCCCGACACTTGGCACGCCATGAAGGCGCCGGTGGTTGGCGCCTTCGGCAGGATTTTCACGTTCACACCGCTTTCTCCGTCGTCACTCCAAGGGCCGGCCCAGGTTCAGGCGTCCGATTCGATGAAGAAAGACGGTCGCGCGACGCAAACGGCGGCCCAAACCGCAACCGCGAAAAGCGACAGCGCTGCCATGACGCCGGTCGCTGACACGGCGGCGGTTCATTCACAAACAGCAAAGGATTCCACCATTTCTCCGCCGCCGGCGCCTCTGCCGCAGGCCCAAGAACCTGCGGGCGGAAAAGCGCTCGCCGCAAGCGGCGCACTGAAATCACTCGTAAAGGTCCCGGAAACCGTTTCCGGTCTTGTAAAGGTGCAGGTGAACGCGGCCGGCGCCATGGTGATGGTCGACGACCGGCTCATCAGCGCGAAGGAAATGAACGGCATCATGCTCACCGCCGGCACCCACCTGGTCACCGCGACCGCCGACGGGTACACGCCGTCAACCGCGAGCGTCACCGTGTTCGGCAGCGATACGCACCTGGTCGCGATCAGCCTCACGCCGGACAAAAAATCGGGCGCGCTCGAGGTGGTTTCCGACATCGCGGCCGAAATTTACATCGACGGCGAGTTCAAGGGAAACGCGCCCACCGGCGCGCCCATCGTGCTGTCCGAAGGGCAGCACACCGTGACGTTCAAGCGGCCGGGGTTCACCCCGTATGTCAAGACCGTCGCCATAAAGACGGGCGAGACGGCGCGCGTGAAGGTGGAGGGCGGGAAGGAAGGGGGGAAGTAGGGGGCGCTTGCATCATCAGCGCATTCCCCCGCCTGTACCGAGATTGCCATCGGTCAATTAGCGATCTTGCCGCCGAAGGCTATCCACGGTTTCTGAACAAAGGGGAACGTCCATGAAACGATTGATGTTGCTCTTTGCCCCTCTCCTCTTGTCCGGCTGCGTGGCAAACCTCAAGCCGCGGATCTGCACCACCGGAATTTCAATGTGCCCTCCGGGCGTGTGCGCGCAGGTGTCCGCCGACACGCAGGTCGTTCCGCCGCCGGGATGGTGCGGAAACGACGGGAAGGAACGCGTTCCCATTGTGGACCTGAAGCAGGCGGCGCAGATGATGCGGCTCTGCTTTCTTTCGTACGGGCCCGACGATTCCATCCGCGCCCTGGGCAGCGTGACCATCGACAGCGTTGATTGCGGCCCTCTTCCGCATATCAGCGGCAACAAATGGTTCATCTGGTACGACACCGTGGGTGCGGTCAAGCGGCAGGTGGTGGCGCTGCGCGGCACTGCGAATTTCGAGAACCTGTTTCAGGATTTTTATTATCCCAAAAAGTTCGACGCTGTTATTTCCGACTGGGTGCACGGCGGGATTTACGACGCGGTCATGAAAGTGGAACCCCTGGTGAAAGCGCGGCTCGTCCCCGGCGTGCGCGTCTGCCTCACCGGACATTCGCTGGGCGGCGCCATGGCATCGCTCCTGGCGCTGCATTTTTATAAAAGCGGCATGAACATGGGGCCGCTCTTCACCTTTGCGCAGCCGCAGGTGTTCTGCGAGACCACGGTCCTTGCGTACCGTTGCTTTCCGGTAATCCGGTTTATCAACGAGGACGATCCGGTGCCCTACGTGCCGCCCACCATGGCCATGCCGTCAAACCCCTCCGATTCGCTGAACCCGGGATTCCACGGCACGTTCCGCCAGCTCGGCGACGAGGCGGTCCTGCATGCGAAAGGCGGCTACGTTTACCGGTGCACCCACGACCAATACCGCAACGGTCGGCTCTACGCGAAAAGAATATGGAAGGCCATTTGCGCAAAGGATTACAAGGCGCTTCTGCCCGCGCACATGCAGGATGTTTACCTAGCGAGGATGAACAGGATTGCGGCGGGGGTGCCGTAGAAGCGGGCCTCAATCCCGCCTCCCGTTTTATTTTATTCGGTTTTCAACGCCGACAAATACCGCACTGGGAATAATAAATCTTATTGTCAAATAGCCAAGTAGTAAAGCGCCTGCTAAAATTGACAACAGGATAACCGGATTCCTTAAAGAGTTTTTAGGCCTTGGACTTGGCATGGTTTGAATCATTATAGCCTACCTGTAAATATCTTTTCTCGGGCCAATAACAAGAACAACGATAATCACCTCTCGGTCGTTTATATCATAAATGACCCTGTAAATTCCTATCCGGATCCGCCAACCATCCCGTCCGGACAATTTTTTGCATTAATGGGGACGAGGATTTTGAGCAAGACCGGAAACCGCCATTTTGATTCTGTGGTAATCGTCGCCGTGGATTTTTTCGAGAGCCTTATATGCCCTTGGCAGGATAGTTATTTGGTAGGACACTTTTTATGAGCTTGGTCGATTTCCCTAACCGCATGAAGAAAAGGAATCGCCTTTTCACCGGAAGCTTTTGCTTCATCGTAAGCTCTTATATCATCCAGTTCCTCAAGGTCGTTGATGACCTTCCGGTACGTTTTTATATCAAGAAAGACGCCGACTTTATGTCCGCCTTTGTCAATGATGTAATTCTCCTTCAGTTTGACCATGTTCTCCGGCCCTCCTTTCTATCGAAATATGGCATAAGTTATCTGTAATTTCATCAGAGAAAAATGCTATAATAACTTCCTAATCCTCCTCCACCCCTCCTCCGGTATCTGCGCCCCGACCACCTGGCACACCTCATACCCGCAGGCCGCGCCGATCTTTCCCGCTTTGTCAATTGGATAGCCGTTGACGAGCCCATACAAAAACCCGCTCGCCCACAAATCGCCCGCGCCCGTGGTGTCCACGGCCGAGCCGTCGCCCATGATGCCGATGGCCGTGGTTTTTCCCTTGTGCGCGATATAGCTGCCGCGTTTGCCGACCTTGACAACCGCGGTGGTTGCCTTTTGGGAGAGCGCTTCAAGCGCTTTTTCCTCTTCCAAGAGCCCGGTGAATGCCCGCGCCTCGTCCTCGTTGGCGATAAGGATGTCAACGTAGTCACGCACCAGGTCTTCCAGAATATTTTTTGACGCCTCGACCACGGTGTAGCTCGCGAGATCGAGCGACACGAGGGCGCCCGCCTTTTTCGCGGCGTCAAGCGCGGCGCGGATGAGCTTCTCGTTGAACAGCAGATATCCTTCGATGTGCACGAGCGCGGCGCCCTTGAACTGTTCGGCGAGGATCTCCTCGGGTTTTGTCTCCGCCGATGCGCCGAGGAACGTGAACATGGAGCGCTGCGCGTCCGGCGTGATGATCGAAAGCACACGGCCCGTGGCGGACGGCGACATGAACAGGCGCGGTTCGACGTTGTTGTCGGCGAGCGCTTTTTCGAGAAGCGCGCCGAGCTCGTCGCCGCCACGCTTTCCCACGAACCGCGCCCTGCCGCCGAGCTTGCCGATGCCGAGTATGGTGTTGCAGGCGGATCCGCCGGGCACGATGCACGTCTTTTGCGTCGTTTGCTTCAGAATGTTTTCAATGGTTCCCGCGCTGTCAACCAGCGTCATGCCGCCTTTTTTAGCGCCCGCCTGCGCGAGAAAGCCGTCGCTTTCGCGTACCAGGATGTCGACAAGCGCCGAACCGATACCCACGATGAGTTTTTCTTGAGTGTTTTTTTTCGGTTTGACTTTTTGCATGGGGTTCCTTGAAAACTGAACGTTGATTTTCTTTTTTAATTGGAATTAAAATAGAACTTTGTTTAAGGAAAGAAAAGCTCAGCGTGCTGCTGCGCCACTGATGGGTGAGAAAAACAAAACCGGCAAGATTCCTTTATCCGGCGCCGGGCAGGACTGAAGGCCGCCGCCGGAGCGCGGTGCTGCCCGGCCGCCGCGTCTTCTGCGGGGCGCCAAGCTTTTTTATTTCCTATCTATCAATACTACGCATCCAGCACAAACGTGACCGGACCATCGTTGACAAGCTCCACATCCATCATGGCGCCGAACACGCCGGTCTCGACGCGGCCGCACAGGGGTTTCATTTTTTCGACAAAATAGGTATAAAGTTCGTTCCCTTTTTCCGGGCCGGCCGCATCGGTGAAGCTCGGCCTGCGGCCTTTTGCGCAGTCTCCGTACAGGGTGAACTGCGACACCACAAGCGCGGCGCCGCCGGCGTCGGCAAGGGACAGGTTCATTTTTCCATGGCTGTCGGAGAAAATGCGCAGGTTGGCGCATTTTTCCGCGAGATAATCGGCCTTGGCCGCGGTGTCGTCTTTGTGAATGCCGACGAGGATGAGGAGGCCGCCGGTGATGGAGCCCGTCACGGTGCCCTTGACGGATACGGACGCTTTTTTTACCCGCTGGATGACGACGCGCATGAGGGGTTAAAAAGCCACCCTGAATCCGGCCCTGAGGCCGACGCCGCTCATGTCGCGCTTGCTGAAAAGTCCGACGGTGTTACTTGAGGTTTTCGTATCCGCCCATTGGTATTCTATACCCAGAAATACCGCGCTGTTCGGCCCGATGTCATAACTTGCGTCAACAATGGCTTTCATGATCAGCCCATAATAATAGTCGCTATGGGAAGTTTCCTTTTGTGGTGCGATTGAATCATAACCGGAGGTCACTGAGACCAACGAATTATATCCTATCTGGAACTGGGCGGATGGGTGGACGATGAGAGTAGGGACAGGATCGATCATTATAAACGCCATGACGGGAAACATGAAACTTTTGTCTGCATGTAGGATGCGGTATTGTCCGGTTGTATCGCGCACTTCCTGCGATTTTGTATTCCAGAGGAAGTCTCCGGCCAGTCCAAACGATATTTTCTTGTCAATGATCATTCCGTATTGCAACGCCGCGTCCCCGGAGCAAATGCCGGTTTGCAGAAGGGCCTGCGGCCATGTTGTCCCGATTTTTACCAACACCATGTTTTCCGCAAGACTCGAAAAAATCAGCCCGGACCCTGCAAAAAGGAGAAAAAACGCGGTCAGGATGCGTTTCATGAGGTTCCTTTCTGTTAATAAAATTCCGATTTCAGACGTAATAACGGTGTGCGTTTCTTTGTCTAATATAATAAAAGATTGACAGTGGTGGCGCGTATCGTTCGGCGTGGTGGTCAGTGTGATTTGATTAATGCGCCGAAGCAGGGGGTTTATAATTATTTTTATGTGAGTTCCGCTTGACGCAAAATGCGCGGACAAATTTTACTTCCTTATAAGGAAAGAAATGTATGATTAAAAAAGCGGTCGGCGTTTTGTTCTTGGCGCTTTTGTCCGGATGTTACACCCAGTTTGCCGCGATTCCGCGGAATGTGGCCTACGTGTCACCTCCCGACACCTCTGGGGAAAACGACAGTATGCAATCCCGCCTCCAGGACACGTTACGGACGTCCAACGACCAGGTGTGTTACTGGACGCGCGACCTTACGGGCCAGCCCGTACTGCGCTGTTACGACACTTATTACGGCCGTGACTGGTACCGGTACAATAATTACCCCTGGTGGTCGGCATCAGATCCCTATTTTTACGGCTCCTATAATTATTATGGCTGGGATCAACAATGCCCCGCATATTATTATTACGATTATTCCTGCGGCGCTTGCAGGTATTACCGCGACTACAACGGTACTGCTCGTTCATGGTGGTGGAATTCGCCCGGTTATTCCGGCCCGTCGCCGTCAGGTTCGTCAACGCCGTCGCGGGCCCGACGCGCGAGGTCGTCGGCTGTTCCCGGCCCCGGCTCGCATGCACCGTCCGGGGCTATGAAAAGGCCGGCGGGAAATACCTCGAGCACCGGAAGTGAAACCGGCATAATTGAAAAAAGCGGGTCCTCGTCGACAACCGCTCCTGACCGCAGAACAAGGGGCGATGCGGTGCCCGCCGCCACTGAATCCTCCGGCTCAACGGATATGTCCAAGCAGGACCAGCAGCAGCCGGCTCAGCAGCAGCCGGCCGACGCGACGCCGCAACAGGGCACCGACCGGGGAAACCAAACCGGTCAATCGGGCCAGAATCAGTCATCCGACAATAACCAACGAGATCACAGAAACCCCAGGAGCTGGTAATGAAAAAAATCGCTTTTGTCGCCGGAATCGCCGTCGCGGTGTTTTGCGCGCACCCTGCGCGCGCGGATTTATCGCTTGTCCAGCAGGCGGGCGAGGGCGCTCGGGCCCTCGGCATGGGGAACAACTATGTCGCGCTGTCAAGCGACCTCTCGGCCATGTTCTGGAATCCGGCGGGCTTTGCGTTCGTTCCGGCGCGGGAGCTGGCGGTGTCGTTTGAAGGCCTTTCCCAGCGAAACGACGCCACCTTTTCCCAGAACGGCGACTTTTCGTCGCTATCACGTCCCCGCCTTGACAACATCGGATACCTGCATGCGTTTCCCACGGTGCAGGGCGGGTTCACGCTCGCCGCCTCCTACCACAGCCCTTACACGTTTGACGACGTGCTGGCTTTCAGCGGTGATTATTTAGACGTAAACAACCACCAAATTTCACTTGACAATAACTACAAGACCTATGGCGGGCTCGACTTCTGGAGCGGCGGGTTCGGCCTGCAGGTGGCCAAAGGCCTCGGCATCGGCGCGGCAGTATCGCTGGTCACCGGCACGGAAAACGTTCGCACCACGCTGCTCAGGTTGACCGACGGCGCGATCGCCGACCCGATCAACGACGATTATGACCGAACGACCACCCGCTCCTATGTCGGCTACGACATACGTCTCGGCATGCTGTACCAGCCGGTGAAATTCCTCAACTTCGGGCTGCGGTTTGTGTTCCCGCAGACCGTCTGGTTCACCGAAGACCTTTCGGAGACCTATCCTTATACGCCGTCCGAGCCGGATTACAACACCCAGTACACGGGGAAACTGATGTCGTCCTATTCCGGCGCATTCGGCGGAGCCCTCGTGTTTCCGTTCCTCACCGCTTCGGGCGAGATCAGGACGCGGCTGCCGTACAGCGTGCTGTATCCGCTGGCCACCATTCCCGACACCAGTCTCGCTTCAAAGACGATGTGGGGCGCGGGGCTCGGCCTCGAGGTTCCATGCGGCGTGAGCTGGATCCTGGCACGCGCCGGCTTCTCATGGGATCAGTTCGACACGCATCTGTTTCTCAAGCAATACAGCGGCGAGGACCCGGGCTGGGACCCCCAGGGGCTTTCGCCGGTGGGAGACAGGCTTATGGGAACGCTCGGCATGGGGTTCATCATCAGAAGGGTTTGCCTCGAATGGGCCTACAGTTACGGCGCGTGGAGGCTTAACACTGAGAACGTGCTTACGGAAAACCATGTCCAGCAGCGGCTGATGATGTCGGTCGCTTTCCGTTTCTAGGATTTAAAACAAAGATCACTCGCAAAGAACGTCACGAGCGCCGGGAACACGAAAGAAAGACACAAACTCCTTGTGCGGGGGTGTCTTTCTTTTCTTTATTGTCTTCGCGACCTTAGCGTTCTTTGCGACGGGCCTCTTCACGGAAAGACCTCATGAAACAAGTCACCCTCTACACCGACGGCGCGTGCTCGGGCAACCCGGGTCCGGGTGGGTACGGCGCCATCCTCTCCTATAACGGCAAGGAAAAAGAACTGTACGGCGGGTTCCGCAACACCACGAACAACCGCATGGAGCTCATGGCCGTGATCGCGGGCCTTGAGTCCCTCAAGGAACAATGCGGCGTTACCGTGGTGTCGGATTCGAAATACGTGGTTGACGCAATGAGAAACGGCTGGGCCGCCAAATGGCGCGCCAACGGCTGGAGACGCAATAAAAAGGAGAAGGCCCTCAACCCCGACCTGTGGACGCGGCTGCTTGACCTGTGCGCAAAACACACGGTGACGTTTACGTGGGTCAACGGCCACGCGGGCCACCCGCAGAACGAGCGCTGCGACAGCATGGCGGTGGCGGCGGCGGCAATGCCGGGGCTGCCGGAGGACGCGAGGAATTGTTGACTGCGGAATGGGGATTGCGGAATTAAAGCAGGATCGGTTAAAGTTTCATTTGTCAACATCTTGTCGTCAATGGATATTTTACTTCAGTTTCTCCAGAATCTCTTTCGGCATCCTCTTCACCTTGCCCTTCCCATCAACGCATGCCGCCGTCACGTCGCCGCTTACGCAGAGCACGCCCTTCTGGTTGCGGATTTCATAATGGAAGGTGAGCGTCACTGAGGAATGTACGGCGATCGAGGTGGCCACGTCCAGCACGTCGTTGTAGCGGGCGGGGAAGTGGTATTTAAGGTGTGATTCTGCCACAACGAAGAGCGTGCCCTGTTTGTGAAGGTCTGAGAGCTCGAAGCCCATGTCGCGCAGCAGTTCGGTCCTTCCGCGCTCCATGTAGTTGAGATAGTTCGCATAATACACCACATCGCCGCAGTCGGTGTCTTCGTAGTAGATGCGGATTTTAATATGATTTACAGGTGATTTCATACGATATTGAGCGCTCCATCGCGTGCGGAAGAGGGGGAGAGCGGGTGAGTTTAAAGGAAAAGACGCATCATTTGGGAGACCTTATTTTTTTTGCCAGTTTGTCAATATTTTCCAATGTTTCTATTTTGTATTCCTTTATTTTCCGCCACAGCGTCGACCGCGAGATGCCGAGCTTCTTTGCGGTTTCGGAATAGTTGAACTGCATGGCCTCGAGCGCCTGCCGGATGTACATGCGCTCCATGGCCTCGAGCGTGGTGATGGTGCCCGCCGAAACGTCCGGCATAGCGCCGAACGGCCGGTGCGGCGCCTCGAGGAGCAGGCGGTTTTTGAACATGAACTCGGGCAGGTCCTTCTCGGTGATTTCGCCGCCTTCCGCGAGTACCATGGCGTGCTCGATGATGTTTTCGAGCTCGCGCACATTGCCGGGATAATCGTAATTCGCGAGCACCGCCTCCGCCGCGGGCGACAGCCTGGTGATGTTCTTCTCCAGCACCTCGTTGTTCTTGTGCACGAACAGTTTTATGAGGTTAGGGATGGTCTCCTTGCGGTCGCGCAGCGGCGGCAGGTGCAGGCAGAACACGTTGAGCCGGTAAAACAAGTCTTCCCTGAATTTCTTTTCGTTCACGAGCGCCGCAAGGTCCTTGTTGGTGGCGGCGATGATGCGGACGTTCACCGTGCGGGTCATATTTTCGCCGATGCGTTTGAACGTGCGCTCCTGCAAAAAGCGCAGCAGCTTCACCTGCGCCGCCGGCGAGAGCTCTGCCACTTCGTCAAGAAACAGCGTTCCCAAGTTCGCCTCCTCCACGAGGCCCATGCGGTCGCGGTCGGCGCCGGTGAAGGAGCCCTTTACGTGGCCGAACAGCTCGCTTTCGAACAGGGTGTCGGGGATCGCGCCGCAGTTCATGGCCACGAACTTGCCGTCGGTGCGGCGCGACATGTGGTGGATGATGCGCGCGAAAAATTCCTTGCCGCTGCCGCTTTCGCCGCACACGAGCACCGTCGACGACGTGGGCGCGATCTTCATGGCGAGCTTGAGGAGCTTCTGCATGGCCGGGCTTCCCGCCATGAGGTCGGTGAGCAGGCGCTGCTCGAGCTCCCGGTATTCGGCGAGGTTGTCCACTTTGGCCGAAAGCTTGTCGGCCGCCGATTTCAAGTCTGCCGGACGCACCGGCTTCATGAGGTAGAACGCGGCGCCGCTGCGCAGCGCCTTTGTCGCCGCGTCAAGGTCGTCCATGGTGGCGAGGATCACGACCTCGGAGTGCGGCGAGCGGGTCTTGATGTAGTGGACGAGGTCCATCTCCTGCGGCGGCATTGCCTCGATGTCAAGGAACACGATGTCGACCCGTTCCGCCTCGAGTAGGGTGAGCGCCTGTGCCGGCGACGTCGCGTTGATGACCTTGAAGCCGGACAATGCGCCTTCGTCAAGCAGGCCTGCCTTGGCCTTGGCGTTGAGCGTGACGGAAAGGATTGTTTTTTTTTCGGGTTCTGTTGGCATGGTGCACTAATATTCGGGTGGATATCTCAACATTTTTAATGATGATATACTAAAATACATTTTAAAGATCTTGAAGGGGAAGCATGCTTCAAAGTCTTCCTGTCCTGAAAAATATGACAGCATGATTGTCATGAAAAAAAATAAAGGGGCACGCCACTCGCGTGTGCGGATGTAAACCACTATGAACCGACCGCTGAATTCCGACCGCCGAGCTTATTCCTCAAGTGATGCGGAAGGGGAATAATGGGCCATGGTGCGGGGGAAGATGTCCTGGGATTTGCTGATGAGTTCTGGAATTGTCACGAAGGAATAGCCGCGGGATTTGAGGCCGTTGATGATCCCCGGAAGCGACTGCACCGTGGAAAGCCGCTGCGGGTTGAGCTTTGTTTCCATGCCGTCGTGCAGAAGTATGATGGCGCCGCCGCCGGTCTTTGAGAGAACGCGCTGCTCAATGGTTTTCGCGTTCAGATGCTGCCAGTCGTCGGGGGAAACGGTCCACGTCACCACGGTGTAATGTTCTTTATGCGCCAGGCTCATCATCCAGGGGCTGCGCCAGCCGTGCGGCGGCCGGAAATATTCCGGGCTCACGCCGCTCGCGTTGCGGATCGCCGTTGCCGCGGCGTCAAGTTCCTTTTGGATTTTGTTCGGCGGCTCCAGGGGACCCCAGAACGGGTGAGAATAGGTGTGATTTCCCAGTGTGTGTCCTTCCAACGCGATGCGCCTGGCAATGTCCGGATGTCGCTCCACATTTTTACCCACGACAAAAAACGTTGCCTTGACTCCGTATTTTGAAAGTGTGTCGAGAATCTGTCTGGTATAGGCGCTCGGACCGTCGTCGAACGTGAGCGCCACCAGCGGCTGGCTTTGCTGGCCGTGCGCCAACACCGAACCAAAAAGCCTGTTTTCGTTGTTTTCAGTCACCCACAAGAAACAAAGAATGGCCAATGCGGCAACGGCGAACCTTGCCAGGATGGACTGAGAATGCACGGCGCTGAACCGCGGTTTCCTGATGTTCGGGAAGTTGTAGAAGACGGGACGGTTGAAGAAATGCAGGCCGAAATCGTTGAGATAGTACAGCCACAGGGTCTGGAAGAATGCGTATTGGAATCTGCGCCCCGACGTCCATACGTACAGGTCACGGTCGATCACGAGCTTGCCCAGCCGCTTGAGCCGCAGCCCGAGCTCCACGTCGGCGCCCATGTTTACTTTCGGGTTGAGGCCGCCGCTCGCGACGTAGGCCGAGCGCCACACTGCTGCGTTTGCGCCGGCAAAATGGTAGTTGAGATGGCCTGCGACTTTTCCGGTAAGGCGGAGCAGGGAAGGACCGTCGTGGAACAGGAACGTGCCGCTTGACGCCACGACGCCGGGAATGGAAAGGTTGCTCAGGTGCTTTGAAAGCCAAAACGCGGGGACCATGGTATCGGCGTCGGTGCAGGCGATGATGTCGCCGGTCGCAGCGCTGAAGCCGGCGCGAAGGGCGTGCACGTATCCTTGCCGCGGTTCGTCCACCACCCTGATTCCCGTGGAAAGCGCGATTTCGCGGGTACGGTCGGTGGAAGCATTGTTCACCACGATGATTTCAAACGCGCCCTTATAATCCTGCTGTTTAAGCGAAGAAATGCAAGAAGCGATCAGGTCTTCTTCGTTGTACGCGGGCACAACAATGGAAAACGAGGGATATTGCTTCATTGATTTCCTGTGTCTAGACTAATGCTCGTGAAATGAGATACGAAGTAAAGACGATTGGCCCTGGCGAAACTGCTGAAAAGGCAAATATATCAACTGTATAAAATAATACAATAAGATAAGGAAAAGTCAAGGTTATAAGGAAAAAAATAACATTGAATAAAAAAATGTCTGACGTAATGTGCCGCCGTGAAAACCGAGCTGAAAGTTGGAGGATTTAAACGCTCCTTGGGCAATCTATCGCTGGGGACAACGCTGTTCCAAACCATAAAAAAAACGGCCTGCAAATATGCGCCGAAGAAATTGAATTGCATCGCTCTCCCAAATTATCTTTAGAAAAGGAACCCGGGGCATTTAACAAACGAGGAGGACCATCATGGACCGTGATAACGTATGGGACAAGCTGAAAAAGAATTTAAAGGAAGGGGCGGCGCTCTCCATTGAGAAAATCGAGGAGTATTCGAAAATCGGAAAACTCAAGATCGAGGAGTTCGCGGCCAAGAAAAAGGTCGAGCGGAACTGCGTTGATATCGGCGAAAGGGTTTTCGACCTGGTCGAGACCGGCAAGGCATCGGATGCCGCCAGCGATCTCCTGGTGAAAAAGGCGATCGAGAACATCCGCGCGCTCAACGAGGAACTCGCCGCGATCGAAAAGAAGATAAAGGTTGCCTCCGACGAAGCCAGGAAGTCCAAGAGCAGGAACGGGGACGGCGACAGCGCCGTTGGGGTGTAGCTTTACGGAATGAGAAAAAAGGAAAGAAAAGAGATCCTCCTGGTGCCGCCGGGCGGTTCAAAGGTCCGTCCGGTGCACGTTCCCCGCAGGCTCGTCGCATTCTGCTTCATCGTCATCGCGGCAGGGTTTGCGGGGTATTTCATTCCCTTCAACAGCTTCTCCATCGACGTGGTGCAGCGCAACCAGCAGAAAAACCTCGAGAACCAGAACAAAAAACTGTGGGCCATCATCAAGCCGGTACGCCGGATGCTCGACAACCTCGGCGACGAACTCCAGGGGCTTGAAAAAAGGAGACAGGCCATCACCGGCAAAATGGGCACGAAGGACGATGCCGTTGCCCCGGCGCGGCAGAAGCGCAGGGAGCAGGCTTCGCTCGGCGATCTCGAAGCGAGAGCGGCGCGCGATGAGAATTTTTTTCAGGGCCTTGCCGCGATGGTTTCAAGCCGGCCGGGGAGTTTCGATTCGGTTCCCCTTATCATGCCCGTTGAAGGGAAGCCCGTCATCAGCGCACGGTTTGAAAAGGAATTGGACCCGTTTACCGGCACCATGAAAAATCATACCGGAACGGATTTCATCGGCGTTGTCGGAACTCCCGTCATTGCGACGGCATCGGGCACGGTTTCCCGGGTCGAAGACGGCAAGATCTGGGGAAAACGAATTTTGATTAACCACGGCTTCGGGTACGGCACGGTGTATGCGCACCTTGGCACGGTGCAGGCGTTTGCCGGCAAGAAGGTGAAAAAAGGCGACTGCATCGCCCTCATGGGGCTCTCGGGTTTTACGAGCGGGCCGCACGTCCATTACGAAATTTGGTATCGGGGAAAGCCGGTCAATCCGGAAGACATGTTCTATCCCGATTCCGACGCGCTCGCGCCCGTCGCGCTACGGTAGGAGATGGAAGAACCGGGCCGCGAAAAACAAAAGGGCGAGCAGGAGCACGGCGCCCCCCGCGGTGACCGCCACCAACACCGGCGTCGACCACGCCTCCTTTTTCGCGCGCGGCGCCACCTCGATGTCCGGCCCGCGTGCGGCCGGGTTCTTGATGAAATCGAACACCACGTCGGCCGGCGCGCGGTCGGTGATCATCTTGAATTCCCGGTACAGCGCATTCGCCATTTCCGCCGCGGTGCCGAAACGGTCGTCGCGCGAGAGCGCCATGCTTTTCTTCACCACGTCCTCGACGGATTTCGGCACGCCGAGGTTGAACGACGAAATCGGCGCGAATTCACCTCGTGATTTCTGGCGCACGAGCTCCGAAATGGTCTTTTGCGGATACGCCCGCTGGCCGGTTATCATTTCGTAAAGCACCGACCCCAGCGAGAAGATGTCGCTGCGGTGGTCGATGTCCCTCCCCTCGAGCTGCTCGGGCGAGAGATAGGCGAGCGACCCCATCACCTTGCCGCCGATGGTGTGCAGGCTCACCTCGCTGGGCCGCGCGATGCCGAAGTCCATCAGCTTGACCATCCCGTCCTTCGAGATGATGATGTTGTCGGGTTTGATGTCGCGGTGGATGAGCCCTTTGTAAACCTTTCCGTACAGCGTGTAGTCCTTGAAGTGGGCGTAGTGGAGCGACTGGCACACGAAGTAGGCCGTGATGAGCGCGACGGGCAGCGGAAAACGGCCGTGCGTGGTGATGAGGTCGCGGATCGACAAGCCGTCCACGAATTCCATTTCGAGAAAGGGGACCTGCTGCTCCCAGTAGCCGAGGTTGTGGATCTCGACGATGTTGGGGTGGTGGATGTCGGCGAGGATTTTCGCTTCGGTAAAGAACCGCTCGCGCAGTTCCTTGTCAGATGCGTTCTTGAGGATCTTGAGCGCCCGCGTCACCTCGAGCCCCTCGTGCCACACCTTGTACACATTGGCCATGCCGCCCTCGCCCACGAGCTTGACGATGCGGTTGGGGCCGATCTTGTCGTCCACCTTGGGCATGGGCGACTGGTATGGATTGACCGCGGGGCCTTGTGTGGGCCGGATATAGCGTTTTGCCGGTTGGTTGGGTTCGGATTGTTCATTCATGGAGCGTTCGCCTGGTTTCTATGTGGTGACGGACAACGTTTCTATAGTATAGAATGATTCCGGTAAAAAGAAAATACATTTTGACTCGACTTTATTTTTATCGAAAGGTATTTTGGAGACAAGAAAAAATACAAAAATGGTGGGGGAAGCATCCCCCTCGCTGCGGCCCGGTCTCGCTTTTAAATATTTTCCACGATCTCGTATCCGGAAATTTGCGTGACCGGTCCTACGCTGCCCCCTCCTGGGTGCGGCCGGGTGCCGGCATCTTCAAGCTCCACACATCCGCTGGGCGCACCCGCGGTGAGCAGTTGTGAGGAAAAATTTAATTCGATTTTCTCAATTATCAATAATAAATAACGAATCAAGGTGTCATTGCGAGCATCGAGAAGCAATCGTCCGTTGATTGATTCGATGCCTTTTTCTGTCAACCGTCAACTGTAAACATAGAATTTGCAATCATGAACATCCTGATCATCCGCCTGTCCTCCATGGGCGACGTCATCCTCGCGACGTCGGTGTTTTCCTATTTGAAAAGAGAACTTCCCGTATCAAAGATTTGGTTTGTCACACAGGAAAAGTACGCCGAACTCTTTTCATACGACACAAGACTTGCGCGGGTCGTTCCGGTACAAAAGGGGGCTGAAAAGGCGGCGGCAAGGGAGCTTGCCGGCGTCGAATGGAACAGGATCATCGACCTGCAGAACAGCCCGAAAAGCCGCATGCTGCGGAAAGGCCTTTTGTCAAGGCAGCCCGCAGCGGCATTTCAAAAGCTGCATGGAAGGAGGCTGGCGCTTTTATGGGCCGGGATCAACCTGTATCGGCACGGCGACCACGTCGTCGCCCGCTACGCAAAGGCCGCCGGCTTTTCGAAACGCGACGGCGCACCGTTCCCTTCGGCGGGCATAATACTTGACAAGAAGAAATGCGAGGCGGTACGGAAAAGCGCGTCCGGCAGCGCCATGGTGCGGCCCATGATCGCCCTGTTTCCCTTCAGCGCGTGGAAGAACAAGGAATGGCCCACGGCAAATTACGCGTTTGTCGGACGGTATTTTTCGATAAAGGGATGGGGCGTCATGATCGCCGGCGGCCCGCAGGACGTCGCGGCGGCCGAAGCGTTAAAGCGCAGGATCGGCGGACAATGCCTTTCGACTGCCGGCGCGCTGTCGCTGTACGAAACCGCGTGCCTCGTCAGCATTTGTAAACTAGCGCTCGGCAACGACACCGGGCTTTGCCACCTGGCGCGCGCGTGCGGCGTGAAAACCGGCGTCATCTATGGACCCACCACGGCGCACTTCGGTTTTTTTCCCTATGGCGATCCGCCGTTCCGTGTTTTCGAGGCGCGGCATTTCTGCAGGCCGTGCCACGCGCACGGCGGAAACATCTGTTACACCGGTTCGCGGCGCTGCATGACGAAGATCAGGCCGGAGATGGTGATTAAAGGACTCGAGGAGTTGCATAATGATGGAAAATCCTGACAATCCGCGGTGATGAGAACGAAAAAAGATTGCAATGCTTTTTTCAGTCAACCATATCAAATGTTGTCAGGGGCTTGACTCTTTTTTCTGCACCCATCATTTTTAATGTTGTATGAAAAAAAGAATGGCGGCATTTTTTCTTGTTATCATCGTCAGCGCGTCCTGTACCGCCTTTTGCGCCGAAGTAACCCCCTCTTTCGATAGCTATGTTCAGTATTTCGCCGGTATTTCAATGCTCATGACCGACTCCAAAAGCAGCAGGCCCCAGAAAGCCGAGCGCTACCGCCGCCTGCGCCTGCTCACCGGCGTCAGCGCGGAACAGGCAAAGGCGTTCGCGCGGAAATACCAGAGCGATCCCGAAGGCTGGCAGAAATTCATGGGCGCGGTCCAGCAGGTTATTCAGAAAAAATGACGGCGGGCGGGGAGCAGCGCCGGCAATTCTAGAAGGAGTTTTACTATGGCAAGCGACGTCCTGTTTGAGTTTACCGATGCGAATTTTGAGGCCGAGGCGCTCAAGGCGCCCCTTCCGGTGCTCGTCGATTTCTGGGCCGAATGGTGCGGGCCGTGCAAGATGCTCACGCCCATCATCGAGGAGGTGGCGCAGGAGTACGGCGCCAAAGTGAAAATCGGCAAGCTCAACGTGGACCAGTCGCCCGCGACCGCTTCGCGCTACTCGGTGAGCAACATCCCCACGATCCTCTTTATCAAGGCGGGAAACGTCGTGGACCAGCAGGTGGGACTGCTTGCAAAAAAGGCGCTGAAGGCGAAAATAGATTCATTCCTACAATCTTGAGGCGCGTGCGCGAGGACTGGCGCATTGCCGCTGCATGCAACCACCACGGTGTGAACCGTTGTTCACCGTAAAGCATGCTGCTGTTTGCAAATCCATGCGGGAAAGTCCGGCAATCAAGTAAATTAATGGACAATTACGATGTATGAAAATTGTAGCGCTTAACCCTCCCTTTCTTCCGCGGTATTCGCGGGAATCTCGCTCGCCGGCCGTTGCCAAGAGCGGCACGCTGTATTATCCCATGTGGCTCGCCTACGCGGTGGGATTTCTTGAAAAGCAAGGCCACGAGGTGCTCTTCATCGATGCGCCTGCGGCAGGCCTTTCGTACGAACAAGTGGAGCAGCGTGTTGCCGGATTCTCCCCGCAGCTTGCCGTGGTGGACACCTCAACGCCGAGCATCTACAGCGACGTCCGGGTGGCGTGCTCGCTCAAGCGGAAAATCCCCGGCCTGTTCGCCGTGTGCGTGGGCGTGCACGTGTCGGCCCTGCCCGAGCAGACGCTTTCGCTTGAGGCGGGGCTCGACGCCGTTGCTTTCGGGGAATATGAGGCGACGCTCGCCGAGCTGGCTACGGTGCTGTCCTCAACGGCCAAAAAGGGCGCGCTGTCCTTGATAGCGGGCATTGCGTACCGCGACGCATCCGGCGCCATCAAACGCAACGGCCCGCGAGAATACATCGACAACCTCGACGAATTGCCCATGGTTTCGGCGGTGTACAAAAAGCACCTGAGCGTGGAGCCGTACTTTTACGGCCACAGCAGGCATCCGCTCATCGTGATCATGACCGGCAGGGGATGCCCGTTCCACTGCACGTTCTGCGTGGTGCCGCAGGTGCTGCAGGGTCACCGCTACCGCCGGCGCTCGGTGCAAGGCGTCGTGGACGAATTCATTTACATACGCGACAACTTCCCGCAGGTGCGCGAGATCATGATCGAGGACGACACGCTCACCGCAGACCCCAGGCGCTGCCGCGAGCTTTCGGCCGCGTTGATCGCGGCGGGAGCGACGCTTGTTCCGTGGTCGGCCAATTCACGCGCCGACGTCGACTTCGAGACCATGGCCGCCATGAAAAAGGCCGGGTGCAGGCTGTTCTGCGTGGGGTTCGAGAGCGGCGACCAGCAAATTCTTAACAACATCAAAAAGGGCACCACCATCGAGAAGATACGGCGCTTCATGAAGGACGCCAGGCGCGCCGGCATTCTCGTCCACGGCTGCTTCATGGTGGGAAACAGGGGAGAAACGCGGGAAACGCTCGAGACCACGCTCCGGTTTGCCAAGGAGCTCGGGCCCGACACCGCGCAGTTTTTCCCGATCATGGCGTATCCCGGCACCGACGACTACCGGTATTTCAAGGACAGGGGCTGGATCGTCACCGAGGACTTCCGCAAATGGCTCACCGACGACGGCCTGCACTCGTCGGTGGTGTCGAACCCCGACCTGAGCTATGAGACGCTTGTTGATTTCTGCGACAGGGCGCGCCGCGAATTCTACCTGCGGCCCCGCTACCTCGCGGGCAAAGCGGCGCAGGCGCTCCGGAACCCGGGCGAGTTCAAGCGGCTTGTCAAGGGCTTTCGCGCCCTGCTGCCGTATCTGGTCAACCCGTCTTTAAAGAGAAGGCCGGCGTCGCAATGCTGACCGCCGCTCTCATTGTTCTGTTCTGGCTGTCGCTGTTTCTGCTCGTCTATTCCTACGCCCTTTACCCGTTGATCCTTTCCTTGTTCGCGAAGCTTTTCGGCAGGCCCGCCCGCACGGATGAAACGGTTTTCCCTTCGGTGGGCGTGGTGGTTCCTGTTTACAATGAAGAAACCGTGGTGAAGCAGAAGGTGGAGAACCTGCTCGCCATGGAGTATCCCGCCGGAAGGCTCAGCGTGTGGGTTGGCTCCGACTGCAGTTCCGACGCGACGCACGACATCGTGAAGGCGATGGCCGACCCGCGCGTGCACCTGTGGGTCGCAGAGAGGCGCGGCGGCAAGACCGAAGTGATCAACAAGCTCGCGCTCCGGGTGGACGCCGACGTGCTCATGTTTACCGATGCGAACACCATGCACCGGCCCGACAGCCTGAAGAAAATGGTCCGCTGGTACGCCGATCCCTCGGTGGGCGGCGTGGGCGGCCATATCGAGCACGTCTGCGCGAACCGGGAGCTCGAGGAGGTGCTCTACCGCTCGTTCGAGTCGCGGCAGAAAATGCTCGAATCGCGGCTCCACAGCACCATCTCCGCGTTCGGCGGGTTTTACTCGGTGCGCAAACAGGCGTTCTCGCCCATCCACTACAATGCCTATTCCAACGACGACGTGATCATTCCCATGAACGTGATACGGCGCGGCTTTCGCATGATCTTCGACCCTGCCGCTGTTTCGGAAGAGGAGACCACCGAAAGCATCAGAATCGAGTTTTCGCGCCGCATCCGCATCGGCGCCGGAAATTTCCAGGCGTTTTCGTGGCTGCTCGATTTTCTGAACCCGCTCAAGGGGTGGCCGTGGTTCTGCTACGTTTCGCACAAGGTGACGCGGTGGTTCTCCCCGTTTTTCATCCTGGGCGCGCTGATCTCCGGCATCCTGCTCGCGCTATTGCACGGCCCGTTTTTCTACACGGTCCTGCTGTTTGCCGGACTGGCCGGTCTCGCGCTCGCGCTTGTCTATTCCTTTGCGCCCATTCCTTTCATCCGTCCCCTGTATTACTTCATTTCCATGAACGCGGCGCTGCTGGCCGGATTCTTCCGCTTCCTGGGAGGCATCAGGAGCGCGGCGTGGTCGCGGACCAGCCGCGGCTCCGAAAAGTAAATTTGGATATCTCTCCTTGCGGAAAATCGTGTTGCAAATAATATTTTTAATAATGAACGTTTGATGATTTCCTCGGCACGAATCAATCCTGTACCATTTGATTTTTGAAAGGGAACAAAGCTATGGAAAAGATGGATTACATGCAGGCAGCGCAGAAGGTGATGGAGCAGATCCGCAGCAAGGGCGGCGCGTTTCTCACGGCACAGGCCGGCGACGCGCTCAACACCATGACCATCGGCTGGGCGTCGCTCGGGTTTTTGTGGGGAAGGCCCATGCTCACGGTCATGGTGCGCAAGACACGCCACACCTTCGGCATCATCGAACGCGCAAAAGACTTCACCGTGTCGGTGCCGCTGTCGGGCATGGCACAACAGCTCGAGTTCTGCGGGACAAAATCGGGCCGCAACCACAAGAAAATCGAGGAGGCCGGCCTTGAGCTCGTGCCCAGCGTCAAGGTGCACACGCCGGTAATTCTCGTGCCCGGGATACAATTTGAATGCAAGATCGTGTATAAGTCGGCGATTGAACCGGGGAATCTGATCGAAGAATACGCGCATTTGTATCCGGAGAAGGATTTTCATACGATGTATTTTGGGGAGATCAAGGAGTGTTATTCGACGAAGGATGAGAAGCAGAAATAAAAATGATTAAAAAAAAATAAAATCTGGTGGGGGAGGCTTCCCCCTCGCTGCGGCCCGGCTGCGCTCCGAATTTATTTCTTCAATATGGTGCCCGAAAACTTGCGCGGCCTTGTTATTGCGGATTTCGGATTGCGGAATTCAAAAACGTTGAGGAATTTTATTTCATTTCGGCAGATTTGGTTTTCAATCCGCAATCCGCATTCCCCAACTCTACAAGTGCTCTCCTTCCCCCGGCACCTCGGGCAGCGGCTGGAAGTTGAAATAGATCTTCACGAACAGGGTGAACGCCTCCTCGAATTTCTTCCCGTACGAGATCTCCTTGTTTCTTCCCGGGTTGTCAAGCTCCTTTTTCTGCCATTCCCTGATCTGGTAGATGAGCTCCTTTGAGATCATGCGGAGCTTGACGAGCTGGTCGGGCTGCGTCTGCCACATCTTGATGCGCTCGTCGGATTTGGGCGAGGTGAGCGAGATGTCGTAGAACGAGTCGGGGATGCAGATGCTCCTGGGCAGGGCATAGGGCGAGTTCCGGGCCGCGCAGTAGAGGTAGTAAAACCCCTTGAGAAAGCGCGGGAAGAACGAGTCGAGGTACAGGAGGCGGTCCCAGCGCTCGTGCTGGAGGTCTTTTTCGAACGTCTCGAGCGTGGGGACAAAGGTCTTGCACACCTTGTTCAGGATGTCGGCCTCGAAATCGGAGATCATGTACGCCTTGTCGGGCGGTTCCCGGTGCACGTTTTTCTGGCGCCCGTCCTTGGTGATCTTGATTTCGTCGTCGTCGATGGGACCGATGAGGACGTAGTATGACTCGTCCTCGGAATTGTCGAACGATACCCGAACCTTCTCGAACTGGTGGGTCAGGTCGTTGTAGGTGACGCTCAGCTTGGCAAGAGGGATGGCGTAGGACGTGCGCTTGCCCTGTGCCTGCGCATTTGTCAATGAGGCCGCCGCCAGCACCGCTATGAGTAGGATCTGAGCAACCACGGTCACCCGCTTCGTGTTTCGGCTCACGCCGTCCGCTCAGCCTGGTTCTCCTCTGCGATCAGCAGGATGCGCGGATCGAGCTTCAAATGCATATCGGCCGCCACCACGGCATCATGGTCTTTCACCAGGTTGAGGTGGATGAAGTCCCCCCGCGGCTCAAGACAGATGAGGATGGCGATGTCGTCGATGTACGGGGCCAGCAGCTTCGGCACGCGCTTGGCGTCGGTCGCGTCCTCCTTGAGGGTGGCGCTGAACCAGAGCTCGAAACCGTTGTCCCGGGCGAACCTCCTGAATTCCCCGAACTCGCCGGCCGTCGCCTTGCCGAAATCGTATCCGTCAACGACGATCGTCTCGACGGAAAAATTCCCCTGTTCGATGAGCGTCCTGACGTTTTTCTCGATTTTCGCGACGGTGACGCTGGCCTGCTCGAAATTCATGACAAGCCTGTTCCTTATTATATCATCATGCACATCCATAGCGCAATCAAGTTTATACCGTTTTGCGATTTCCCGGAAAATGTCCTCGTACCACCGCACGATATGGCCGATGTTGCCGGAGTAGGAAAGGTGGATCACGTGCCTGCCGAGAAACAGCTGATCGGTGGCGATGTGCACGAGGCACGCGGTCTTGCCGAGGCCCTTGCGGGACGCGATCACGCCGATGTTGCCTTTTCCCGCGCCGCCATGCGCCGACTTTTCAAGGATCCGCAGGGGGCTTCTCTTCACCAGTTCTTTCCGTACCATTATCGATTCCTCCGTACCATTTTTTTCTGTATGACTTATTTCAAAATTCACCGCAGAGACCCAGAGATCGTGGAGAAGAAATAGACAAAGTTGGAAGTTGATGATTGAAAGTTGAAAGTTACGAAAAGAACAAAGCGCTCTTAACTTCCAACTTCCAACTTTAAACCATTTTTCTTCTCTGTGTCCTCTGTGTCTCTGTGGCTATTCTTTTTTTCCTGTTACGCCCGTTTCTTCGCCTGTTCTTTGTACTGCTCCATCAGCTCCTCGCATTTTGCCGCGGGCACCTTGCCGTACCGCGCGAACTCCATGGTGAAATTCGCCTTGCCCTGCGTGATGGAGCGCAGCACCGTGGAATACCCGAACATCTCGGCGAGCGGCACCTCTGCGTCCACGCGCGAGAAGTTGTTGTCCTCCGAGGTGCTGACGATGATGCCGCGGCGCTGGTTGATCGACCCGAGCGCGTTGCCCTGGAACTCGGACGGCCCCTCGATGGAGACCTTCATGATGGGTTCCAGGATTTCGGGCCTCGCCTTGTCGTAGGCCTGCCGAAACGCGCCGATCGCGGCGAGCTGGAACGCCATGTCCGATGAGTCAACCGGGTGCGACTGGCCGTCGTTGATGGTGATCTTGACGCCCACGATGGGGAAGCCGATCACGCTGCCCTTGGCAAGGCACGCCTTGAACCCCTTGTCGCACGACGGGATGAACTCGCGCGGGATCACGCCGCCCGTGATCTCGTCGACGAACTCGTAGTCTTTTTCCTGCAGCGGCTCCATGATGCCGGCAACACGGCCGAACTGGCCGCTGCCGCCGGTCTGCTTCTTGTGCGTGTAGTCGAACTCGACGCGCTTGGTGATGGTCTCGCGGTACGCCACTTGCGGCATGCCGGTGACAAGCTCAACGCTGTATTCGCGCTTCATGCGCTCGATGTAGATGTCGAGGTGCAGTTCGCCCATGCCGCGGATGATGGTCTCTTTTGACTCCGGGTCCACGAACGAACGGAAGGTGGGGTCTTCCTTGCAGAACCGGTTGAGCGCCTTTGACATGTTGTCGGCCGATTTCTTGTCCTTGGGCTTGATGGCGAGCGAGATCACCGGGTTGGGCACGTACATTGACGTAAGAGAATAGTTGAGGTTGCCCTGCGAAAAGGTGTCGCCGGAGGCGCAATCGATGCCGAACAGGGCAACGATGTCGCCGCAGGGCGCGAAGCTTATGTCCTCCATGTCGCTGGCATGCATGCGCACGAGCCTGCCGACCTTGAAGCTTTTCCCGCTCCTGCTGTTGGTGAGTTCGTCGCCCTTCTTGAGCGACCCCTGGTAGATGCGGATGTAGGTGAGCTGGCCGTAATGCCCGTCCTCGAGCTTGAACGCCAGCGCCACCGTGGGCTTGTCGTCCTGCGCCGTAAGCGGCGCCTCGGCTTCGTTGTTGTCAAGGTCGAGCGCCGAATACTGCCGGTCGGAGGGCGAAGGAAGATAGTCCACCACAGCGTCGAGCAGGGGCTGCACCCCCTTGTTCTTGTAGGCGGTGCCGACAAACACGGGCGTCAGGTCGAGCGAAAGCGTGCCCTTGCGCACGGCTGCGCGGATCTGATCCGGCGTCTCCCTGCCCTCGAGGAACGCCTCGGCAAGATCGTCGCAGTACATCGACACCGCGTCGATCATCTCCTCGCGGCGCGCCGCAACCTCGTTGGCGAGGTCGGCCGGGATGTCGGCCTCACGCACAGTCTCGCCGTGCTCGCCGTCGAAATAGAGCGCCTTCATGGTGACCAGGTCGACCACGCCCTCGAAACGGTCCTCAAGCCCGATGGGGATCTGCATGAGCACGGCGTTGTGTCCGAGCTTCTCGCACAGGTGCTCCTTCACCCGGTAGGGGTTGGCGCCGGCGCGATCGCACTTGTTGATGAACGCGACCCGCGGCACCTTGTAGCGCTTGAGCTGGCGGTCCACCGTGATGGACTGCGACTGCACGCCGCCCACCGAGCACAGCACGAGCACGGCGCCGTCGAGCACCCGCAGCGCGCGCTCCACCTCGATGGTGAAGTCCACGTGGCCCGGTGTGTCGATGATGTTGATGGAATGCTCGCGCCAGTCGACGTTGGTGGCCGCCGACGCGATGGTGATGCCGCGCTCGCGCTCGAGCTCCATGGAATCCATGGTGGCGCCCACGCCGTCCTTGCCCTTCACCTCGTGGATGGCGTGGATCTTGTTGCAATAGTAAAGAATGCGCTCGGTGAGCGTGGTTTTTCCCGAGTCGATGTGGGCGCTGATGCCGATGTTGCGCATCGATGAAATGCCGGATGCCATAAAAGAGTAACTCCTCAACTGCCGTTGCGTGATTAAAATACTACCATAACGCCGTTATCGCCGGCTTTTTATTTCAAGCTTTTACCGGAAAATCCGTGCGGTGTCGTTGCAAAGGGAGACCAGAACAACTAAGCGGCCGTGATATGTTCGGCGGAAAAAGCGGGAGTAAAATACTTTGTGGTAGAATGAAGGAGGATAATTTGCTTTAACAAGAATTTTTTAATGGGGGAGGTCTCCCCCTCGCTGCGGCCCGGCCGCGCTCCAATATTTTCCTATGATACCGTATCCAAACAGGCGCGGCCGGCCCCTCGCCGCAGGCGACTCGGGCGGTCCGGCAACGAGGCCGATAGGCCGAGCCCGGAAGTGACGACCCTTGGAAGTACCCGAAGGGGTAGAACCGGTGCCGCGACCGGCAGGCGCCCAGAATAAAAACTGGAAGCTAAAATAGCTCTATTCTATTTTAATGAAGGAAACCTTGTCATGAAACTCGCCTATTACATCACCTCGCACGGATACGGCCACGCGTCGCGCGCGGCCGCGATATGCAACCTGCTTTCACCGGAGGCCAGCGTCGTTTTCCGCACCACAGTCCCAAAAAAGTTTTTCGAAGAGGAAGTCAAAGGTCCTTTTGCCCACGTGCCTGCCGAATTCGACTGCGGCTGCTTCCAAACCGACGGGGTAACGGTTGACGTGAAAAAGACCCTGCATGCATATATGGCGATTGCAGACCGCAATGAAGCTTTACTTGACAAGGAAGTGAAATGGTGCCGCGAAAACACCATAGGCCTTATCGCGAGCGATATCGTGCCCTTTGCATTCGACGTGGCGAAAAAGGCCGGCATTCCCTCGGTGGCGGCGACCAATTTCACGTGGCATTCCATTTATGAAGAATACGCGGCCGAACATCCGGAATTCGCGTCCTACCTGGAAAATATTCAGAAACAATATGCATCGGCTGATCTGCTTCTGTCAATGTTCCCCGCAAACGAAATGCCGTACTTCGGAAGAAAAGTCGACACCGGGCCCGTCGGAAGGGCCGGCACCGATATCCGCCAGCGGTTGCTCGCCGATCACGGCATACAGCCGCAGAAGAAAATCGGCGTGATTTACACCGGAAATTTCGGCATGGACGCGGTTTCGTGGCGCCGGCTCGAAACATTCAACGATTGGGAATTTTTCGGGCTGTATCCGCTTCCCGGGGCGCCACGGAATTATCATATGATCTCGAAAGAATCCTACAGGTATCAAGACTGCATCGCCTCGTCGGACGTCATGGTGAGCAAGCTCGGATACGGCACCTGCGCCGAATGCTTCATCAACGGCCTGCCCATCATCTATCTTCCCCGCGAACGCTTTGCGGAATTTCCCGTGCTGCACACTGCGGTGACCGAATGGGGGCATGGTTACCTTTTGTCAAAAGAGGACTACTGCGGCCTGAACTGGGACAGCGCGCTGAAGTTGATTGAGAAACGGGAAAAACCCGCGGCCGTGCTGTCGGGCGGGGCGCTGCGGTGCGCGAGGGAGATGGAGAAACTGGGGAAGTGTGATGCGATGAAATAAGGGCTGGCGCCGACACGTAATACATGTAAAAAACAAAGAAAATCTTGTAATTCAATTTTTCAGCATGTATACTTTGTAATAGGAGGCGTCATTATGATGAGCACGGTTACCACGCGGGGCCAGACCGCAATTCCGGCGGCAATACGCCGTCGTTATAATATAAAACCGAAAAGCCGGATCGAATGGATTGACGACGGTCGCGGCGTTGCCGTGGTTCCGGTTCCTGTTGATCCGGTGCGGACGCTGAAAGGAAAGTACGGCCGGTACAATCTCAGCGGCGCTCTTGCCCGCCTGCGCAGGGAAGAACGGCGACGTGGCGGATAAAACTTTTGTTCTGGATACTTCAGCCTTGCTTGCCTTTGTCCAGAACGAGCCGGGTGCCGGCAGGGTGGATCAAATTCTGAAATCCGGCCGGAAGCGTGAGTCCAATCTTTACGTTTCGTTTGTCTCCCTTGCAGAGTTGTATTACGTTACCTCGCGCGAAATCGGACGTTCCGCCGCCTTGGAACTTATCGCGTATGTTAAATTGCTGCCCGTCACCGTCATCGAATCCGCCGAGCGGCTGACCCTTCAGGCCGGAAGCATCAAGGCGAGTTCACGCCTTTCCCTTGCCGATGCGTTCATCGCCGCCACCGCCGCGCAGGTCGAGGGCGTCTTGGTGCATAAGGACCCTGAATTTGAAAAGATTGGAAATCTTGTTACCCTTGAAAAACTGCCGTATAAAACGCCGGTTCGACGATAATTGATGGCTCGGTTTATTTTTTCTTCCCGGTTCAAATTTTTCTTGATCCTTCCATCCCATGTTTGATAATTTACTAACGAGGTATCACAATGCCCAAGCCGTCCTTTCCATCCGTTGAATATCAACTCCTCAATTCCCTCAAGACTTCTTTAAATTTTACCAAAAGCCCGCGTTATCCCATTCCCATCGGCGACGACGCGGCCATCCTGGTCTGCGGCAAAAATGAAAAACTCATCCTCACCGCCGACACGTTTGTCGAGAATGTGCATTTCAACCTTGCCTTCATGGCGTTGGAACAGGTCGGCTACAAAGCCATGGCGATAAACCTGAGCGACTGCGCGGCCATGGCTGCGACACCGGACAGCGCACTTGTCCAGATCGTGTTTCCTAAAAATCAATCTGTGGGAAAAACGTTGTCCGGTATAAAGAGGGTTTATAAAGGGCTTAATGAAGCATGCCGGAAATGGGATTTTCCCATCATCGGCGGCAACCTTTCGAAAGGCCCGTGCTGGATGATCGACATCACCCTGCTCGGCAGGACAGAAAACAGGAACAGGCTTTTATTGCGGAAAGGCGCCCGGCACGGCGACGGCCTCTGGGTGACGGGGTTCCCCGGTGAAAGCGGCGCGGGGCTTGCGTGTCTCAAAAAATGGGGGAGCGTTAAAAAGGTCCCGGCGGAATATGCGGTGCTCGTGCGCAAGCACCTCCGGCCCGTTCCGAGAATCAAAATCGCGAGGGAACTGGCAAAAGAACGGCATGTCCACGCTCTCATTGACATATCGGACGGCATTTCCAAGGATTCCCGTACGCTGGCGTACGAAAACAATTTGGGCATTTTGCTTGATGACGAGCCCGGCTGCATCTCGGGCCCGATGCGCCGGCTTGCCGGACGTCTGAAAAGAGATTGGCGCGATTGGTATCTGAACGGCGGCGAGGATTATGAGCTCCTGTTTGCCGCTTCGCCGGCGTTTGATCCTTCAAGACTCGCTGTTACAACCGGCGTGCCCGTTTCGCGTATCGGCGTCTTTTCAAAATCTTTCCGAGGTGTTCGGCTGCGAAAAGAAAATAATACATCAGCGCGTCTCAACCTGGGCGGCTGGGACCATCTTCAAAACGCTTGACCCAAAAGACTTGCCGGTGCTAGTTTATTTTATGGGGCGTTTTTCATCCGGTGTAATGTATTTTTTGAGTGGAAAATCTGGAGATCAAATTCTATAATAGATATACCTTTAGGGACATAACCATCGCGGTGCTGAACCTATGATGATGCAGCGACGCCGTAAAAAACTCGGCGAAATCCTTATCGCCCAGGGCATGATCACCAACGAGCAGCTGCTGGAGGCGCTGCAGGTGCACAAGCGCACGGGCGTGAGCCTGGGAACCGTGCTTGTCAACCTCGGATACATCAGCGACGACGACCTGACCGGCGTGCTCGGGGCGCAGATACAATTCGACCAGCGCAAACGCCTCGGCGAATTGCTTATCGACCAAGGCCTCATCAACGACGAAAAGCTCACCCAGGCCCTCGAGGAGCAGAAGAAGACCAAGCTGCTGCTCGGGCAATGCCTTGTGAATCTCAAATTCATCACCGAGAAACAGCTTGTTGACGTGCTCTCTGCACAGCTTGACATCCAGCACGTGGTGCTGGAAAACTTCGCCTTCAACAAGAATCTTGTCAAACTTATTCCCGAAGACATGGCCCGGAAATACAAGGTGATCCCGCTCTTTGAGCGGGACGGCATTCTCACGGTCGCCATGGCCGATCCCACCAACCTTCGCACCGTCGACCACCTCAAGTTCAAAACCGGCAAAGGGATCGACCCGGTCATCTCCGAGGAAAAGAGCATCACCTCCGCCATCGAGAAAAATTACGCCTCGCCGGTTGAACAGATGTCCGAACTCCTCGGCAACGTGCAGGTCGAGGAAATCGACGTGGTCAAGCGCGAGGAGGAGGAGGAGGAAGGAGGCGTAAGCGACGAGGAGGGCAAGCAGATTGTCAAGCTTGTCAACCTCATCATCGGCCAGGCGGTGACCGACAGGGCCTCCGACATCCACATCGAGCCCACCGACAACTATGTGCGGATCCGCTACCGCGTCGACGGCGAGCTAACGGAACGCAATCCCATCCCGCTGGCGCTGCGCGCGCAGATCACGTCGCGCCTCAAGATCATGGCGGGCATGGACATTGCAGAAAAACGGCACCCGCAGGACGGTCACATCGAGATACGGCACCAGGGCCGCGAGATCGACTTGCGCGTGTCGACGTTCCCCGTGATGACGCGGCAGCATGGCGTCAACGAGAAGATCGTGATGCGTATCATCGACCAGGCCGAGAACCAGCTCACGCTTGACATGCTGGGATTCCTGCCGTACATGCTCAAGCAGTTCGACGACCTGGTGATGCTGGCCGACGGCATCATCCTGGTCACCGGCCCCACCGGAAGCGGCAAAAGCTGCACGCTGTACGCCGCGCTCTCACGTGTCAATGCGCACTTCGAAAACACCAAAAACATCATCACGATGGAAGACCCGGTCGAATTCGTGCTCGAGGGCATCAGCCAGGGCCAGATCAATGCCAAGGCGGGGTTCGATTACGGCGACGGCCTGCGCGCCATCCTGCGGCAGGACCCGGACATCGTGATGATCGGCGAGATGCGCGATCTGCCCACCGCCGAAATGGCGATCAAGTCGGCGCTCACGGGCCACATGGTCTATTCAACGCTGCACACCAACGATTCCGCGTCCGCGTTCACCCGGCTTCTCGACATGGGCATAGAGCCGTTCCTCATCGCCTCAACGGTCCGCGGCGTGCTCGCCCAGCGCCTCGTACGGCGAATATGCTCCAAATGCAAGGAGCGCGTGGAACCCGAGGCCAAGCTCCTCGAGGAGCTCCATCTCAAGCCCGACACTCCTATTTACAAAGGGAAAGGCTGCCGCGTGTGCAACAATACGGGCTACAAAGGCCGCACCGGCATTTTCGAGCTGCTCGTCCCCGATTCGACGGTAAAAAAAATGATACTCGAGCGCCACTCGTCCGACGAGATAAAAGACTACTGCGTGTCCACGGGTCATTTCGACACCCTGCGGCGGGACGGGTTGCGCAAGGTCGCCGACGGGGTCACCACCATCGAACAGGTGCTGGGAGCGTCCAGCGGTGACTAATCCTTTTTCCCGCCCTGGGGTCCTGGAACAAATCACGCTCAATCCGGTGCAGAAAGAAGCGGTGCTGTACGAGGGAGGGCCGCAACTCGTGTTTGCCGGCGCCGGAACCGGCAAGACAAGGGTGCTCACCGCCAAGATAGCGTGGCTCATCCAGCAAAAGGCAATGCCGCCCAACCGCATTTTCGCCGCGACGTTCACCAACAAAGCGGCCCGCGAAATGCAGCGCCGCGTCGAGGAACTCACAGGGCTGCCGTGTTCGGGCCTGTGGATCGGCACTTTTCATTCGATGTGCGCCCGCATCCTGCGAAGGGAGGCGGACAAGATTGGGTTCCCTTCATCCTTCTCCATCTTTGATGCCGACGACCAGCTTTCCTGCATCAAAAAGGTCGCCAAGGAACTCGCGCTTGACGAACGCACCATGCCGCCGCGCCTGTTGTTGTCGGCCATTTCGCGCCACAAGAATGCCTGTGTTCCGCCGGCCGAACTCGCCGGCAAGGCCGCGAGTTATTTCGATTCGGAGCTCATTCGCGCCTATGCGGCCTATCAGGAAAGCCTGGCAAAACAGCAGGCCATGGACTTCGACGACCTGCTTTCCACGTGCGTGTACCTAATGCGCGGCAACGCCGGCGTCCTCTCCCGCTACCAGTCGCTGTTCAGCTATGTGCTGGTGGACGAGTACCAGGACACGAACCTCGCGCAGTTTTACCTTGTCAAGCTCCTTGCCGCCGCGCACAACAATATCTTCGTGGTGGGCGACGACGACCAGAGCATCTATGCATGGCGCGGAGCGCAGGTGGAAAACATCCTGTCGTTCGACAAGGCTTTTCCCACGACCAAAACGTTCGTGCTCGAGCAGAACTACCGCTCCACCGGCGCAATCCTCAATTTCGCCAACGCGGCAATAGCTGCCAACACCCGGCGCGCCGCGAAGCGGCTGTGGACCGGCCGCCAGGGCGGCGGCGTGACCGTGCTGCGATACCGCGACGACCGCCACGAATCGGAGTCGGTGTGCGACGCAGTGGCGCGCCATATCAAAACGGGCGTGAAGCCCTGCTCAATCGCCGTGCTTTTCAGGACCAATGCGCAGTCGCGGCTGTTCGAGGACTCCATGCGCAAGCGGCGCGTTCCCTACGTGCTGGTGGGCGGCATGAGCTTTTACGAGCGCCGCGAAATCAAGGACTGCCTGGCCTATTTGCGTTTGTGCGTGAACCCGAAGGACGACCTGAGTTGCGAGCGCATCGTGAACGTGCCGCCGCGCGGGATCGGCGACAAGTCAAAGGAACTGCTGATGCAGCGCAGCCGGGAGCGCGGAAAATCCCTGCTTGAAACCATCCTCGGGGAAAACGACACCGCCGCCTACGGCAGGGGTCAGAAGGGCATGTTGGAGCTGAAGGAACTTTTTTCCCTGCTTGCCGATCTCATAGTGAAGAACGAATCGCCGCACGAAATCCTCACGCAGGCGCTGTCCCTCACCGGATACCTCACCGTGTTCGAGGAGGAGGACTCGGAGGAGGCCAACGCGAGGATCGAAAACGTGGGCGAGCTCGTGAACGCCGTGGCTGTCTGGACAGAGGAGAATCCTGAAAAGGGGTTGCCGGCGTTCCTCGAGGAGATCTCGCTCGCCACCGACGTTGACCGGTGGGAACAGAAGGACGATTCGGTGAACATGATGACGCTGCACTGCGCAAAGGGGCTTGAGTTCAAACAGGTGTTCGTGGTCGGGTGCGAGGACGGCATCCTGCCCTCGCGTCAGAATTTCGACGACGAGGCGAAAATGGAGGAGGAGCGGCGCCTCCTGTACGTGGGCGTCACGCGCGCCATGGACGGGCTCGAGGTGTCGTATGCCGACGAACGCTGGCGCTTCGGCTCCTGCATTCCCATGACGCCGTCGCGGTTTCTCGCGGCCGTGCCCCAGGAACTGTTCACCTTTCTCGACCAGAGCGGCGTGTTTTTCCGCGAGGAAAAAAAGAGGCAGAAAAGCTGCCGCGAGACCGCCGCCGTCATGCAGGAACCGGCATACCGGCATGAGGATTTCTCGCAGGAGACGGTGCAGTACCGCATGGGCCAGCACGTGGTGCACAAGCTGTACGGCAAGGGGAGGGTCGTGAACCTGAGCGGGTTCGGCGAGGACATGCGCATGACCGTGCTTTTCAACGACGGCACGCGCAGGAAATTAATGGCCAAATTTGCGGATTTTGAATCGGCGTGACCGATTTAAAAAAATCACCGCAAAGACGCAACGAGCGCGAAGTAGATTTAATCCATCGCCTCAGCCCTTCCCCTTTCCGCAAGCGGAGAGGGGCGGCTGAAAGCAGGGATGAGGCGTAACCAAGTAACGGGGACGCTGCGGGATGATCGACAAAGCCCACGTCAAATACATTGCCGACCTTTCACGTCTCTCCCTCTCAGACGCCGAAACCGAGGCGTTTGCCGGCCAGCTGAAATCAATCCTGCATTACGTGGAGCAGCTTAACAAAGTAGACACGTCGAATGTGGAACCCACCGCGTTCATCGCGCCCTCGCGCGACCCCATGCGCGACGACGTGGAAACCCCGTCGCTGCCGCCGGAAAAAATACTACAGAACGGGCCCAAGGTGAAAAACGGATATTTCGCCGTGCCCAAGATCATCAATCAATAAATATTTTTTCCTTTAATTTTCCTTCCAATAATCCTACAATAATACTCTGTATCCAATATTTTTATCCTTCCGGATAAAAGCATCTATGGCTTCAAAAAAAGAAAAATTGACCGACGGCATCCTCTGCGTGATTCCCGCGCGCTACGGCTCGTCGCGGCTGCCGGGCAAGCCGCTCATCATGTTCAAGAACCTGCCGCTGGTCATGTGGGTGTACAACCGCGCCAAGCAGTCGGGCGTGTTCGACATGGTGTGCGTCGCCACCGACGACCGGCGCGTCCATGAGACCGTGTTGAACTATGGCGGCGCATCATGCCTCACCTCGCCGCGGCACGCCTCAGGCACCGACCGCGTGAACGAAGTGGAGGAGAAATACCGTTACCGGTACATCGTCAACCTCCAGGGCGACGAGCCGCTCGTGCCGCGCAGTCTCATGAGAAAATTCGCGGAAAAGCTCGCAACTCTCGATGATAATTCCTTGCTAACCTGCGTCTCTCATGCTACAATAAAAGAAAAGGACAACCCGAATGTGGTGAAGGCCGTTCTTAACAAACGGCAGGAGGCTCTTTATTTTTCCCGCGCGCCCATTCCGTACGAGCGCGAGGGCGGGGGAAAGCGTATCCTCGTGCACTGGGGCATTTACGGGTTCACCGCACGGTCGCTTGCGCGGTTCTGCGCCTTTCCGCAGGGCGAACTTGAACGGCGCGAACTGCTCGAACAGCTCAGGGCGCTCGAAAACGGCATGCGGATCGCGTGCCTGGTGACCGGCGAGCGCAGCTGCGGCATCGACACGCCCGCGGACGCGGAGGCGTTCAGGAAAATGGTGGAAGGAACACGGCCCCATGCAGAATGAACAGGAGAAAATGGATGCCGGCAAGGCCGAAGACATCCATCTTCTCGTTGTCGACGACGAACGATCCATTTGCGACATCGTGGGGCAGTTCCTGCGCATGAAGGGATACAACGTCACCTGCGTCGGCACGGCCGAGGCGGCCATCGATTTCATCAAGGAGAACGCCATCGATCTCGTGCTCTCCGACATCAAGATGCCGGGGATGTCGGGCGTGGAGCTCCTCAAATGGGTGCGCGAGTACAACCGCTCGCTGCCGGTGGTCATGACCACCGGGTTTCCCACCCTCGACACCGCCATCGAGGCGCTCAAGCTCGGTGCGTTCGATTACCTCACCAAGCCGTTCCACCTCGAGGAGATCGCGGAAAAGATCAAACGCGCGCTTGTCAACCGGCAGCTCGAAGAGGAGAACCTGCTCTTTTCCAAGCTCGTGTCCCTGCACGAGGTCACCAAGATCCTCGCCTCGACCTACCAGCTAGCCGAACTCAACCACAAGGTGCTCGACTTTTCGGTGAAGATCGCAAAGGCCGACGGCGGCTCGCTCATGTTCTTCGACGAGGCGAAACACCTCATCATGGCCGAAAGCACCGCGCGCCATTCCCCGGAATTCTGGGAAAACGCGCTGTTCACCGGCGCGTCGAAGTGGGTCGCCGAAAACGAGGAGCCGATGGTGATGGAATCGGGGGAACCGAAGGCGTTCCGCGAGTTCCCGCCGCTGCCCGACAACATCCGCAGCTATATCGCGTTCCCGCTCAAGACGCCGCAGCGCACCGTGGGCGTGCTCAATCTGATCCGCAACAGGGAAAAAAATCCGTTTTCGAACGTTGACCTCGAAATCATCAACGTGCTCGCGTCGCAGGCAAGCATCTCCATCGAAAACGTACGGCTCTACCAGAACATTCGCGACAACTACCTCAAGACGGTGCGCGGCTTTGCGCTGGCGGTCGAGGCCAAAGACCGCTACACGCACGGCCATTCCGAGAACGTGATGAAATACACGGTGGTGATCGCCAAGCACCTGGGCCTGTCCGACGCGGAGATCGAAAACGTCAAGTACGCCGGCCTGCTGCACGACATCGGAAAAATAGGCGTGAGCGAGCTCATCCTCAACAAGCCCGGCAGGCTCACGCCCTCCGAATTTGATGAGATCAAGAAGCACCCGTCGCTCGGGGCGAACATCATCGCCGACGTGCCTTTTTTGCGGCCGCTGGTGCCAATGGTGTTCCATCATCACGAATTTTACGACGGCAACGGATACCCCGACGGCATAAAAGGGGAGGACATCCCCTTCGGCGCGCGCATCCTGAGCGTCGCCGACGCCTACGAGGCCATGACTTCCGACCGGCCGTACCGCCGCTCGCTTTCCCAGCAGGCGGCGCTCGAGATACTGGTGGCCGGCAAAGGCAAGCAGTTTGACCCGAAGATGGTCGACACGTTCAAGGAGATCCTGCAGTCCGGACAGCAATAGGGCCTTTTGCGGGGACGGCCTGCGGGAAGACGAAAGCATGCGCCCGGCGCTTCGGGTTTACTTTAAGAGAAGCAATCACCTATTTTATGGTATGCCCCGCAGAAGTAAACGGCGGGGCAATGGCCTTGTTTAACCGATGGAGATGTATGGCGGACCGCGGGGATTGCGTCAGCGGCATAGACCTGACAAAGGAGAACATCAGCATCGCGCAGTATTCCGCGTCGGAAAATACTGTGGTGAACGCCAGCATCATCATCAGCCCGCTCGACGAGGCCGACCCATCCGACGATATCATCACCTCCCTCAGGGCAAAGTTCAAGAAAGTCGCGGCGCAGATGAAGTGCGAAGGGCAGCACGCGGCCGTGGCAGTGCCGGCCCAATACGCGGTAGTGAAGAAGTTCACCCTCGACGCCGACGAAAACGACGTGCGCGGCGCGCTCGAATGGGAGCTCGGCCAGCACCTCATCGGCGGCCTCGGCGAATACTCCTTTGATTTCGAGCCCATGGCCCGCGAAGGAGACACCGAGCAATACCTGGCGGTGGCCTACCGGAGCAGCAGCGTGCAGAAGCTTGTTTCTCTTGTAAAGGCGGGAAAACTGTCGCCGGCCGTGGTCGACATCGACATATTCGCGCTCATCGACGTTTTCGAGGCGAACTACGCCGACGCCATGTCGGCGCCCGCCGTCATCATCCACGGCAACGGCGAGTCGACGCGGCTGGTGCTCACCAAGAACGGCGCCTTCGCCGACTTCGACGTGATGGAACCGGCGCGGCACGCGTCGTCGCCCGACGCCTATGGCAGCCAGATGCTCGAGACCATGGCCCAGAGCTTTGCCTCGGTGCACGGACGGCCGCCGATCTATCTCACCGGTCCGATTTTCGCCGACCCCGATTTCACCGAATCGGTGTGCTCGCGCATGGGCGTGGCCCGGGTGCTCGACCCGTTCAGGGCGATCCGCTCGACCGTTGACATTCCAAAATCCGATCTCCGGAAATGCATTCCGTATCTGACCGTAGCGGTGGGCCTTGCGCTCAGGGCCGCGGCGGAGGGTGCCGCATGATCCGCATCAACCTTCTCAAGGGGCCTTCTCGGCATGCGGGGCCGGCCGTGGGGAAAATTCTCCTAATCGCCGTGATCGTTGTCGCGGTGGGGGCCGCCGGTGCCGCGCTCTGGATGTGGGGGCCCGCGATGATCGCCGCGATCACGCCCGCGCCCAAAACGGCCGAAAAACAGGATGCCGCGCCGGTTATTGCATCCGTCAATAGCAGCCTCGTGCGCGACGTGGTGAGGGAAGTCGCCGGCGAGCGCCGCGCGCTGCCGGGCGCCGCGCAGCGGATCCCCTACGCGGAGCTTTCGATCACGGAGAAGATCAATTACGAGATGCGGTTCGCGGCGAACGTGGCCGAGCTTCTTGACAGAACGGTTCCGCCGGGCGTCGGGTTGCACGCATTCGAGGCAAACAATTTCCAGGCAGTATACGCGGCGGGCATCGCACCGTCAAAGGAGCTGGTGCAGGGCATGCTCGCGTCCCTGAAGGCCCAGAAGGTTTCGCTGCTTCCCAAGCCGCTCACCGTGGTGACGCCCGGCGCCGCGGGCGGTTTTAAATTCACAGTTACCGGCACGGTTGATTTCGGCCTTTCCCCCGCCGATTCGCTCATCGTGCCGCCGTTTACCGTGGCCGGCGAGGTTCCCGCCGCGCTGCGTGAGATGACGAAGTTGGCAAAGGAGAACGCAATCACCATTGTCAAGGCGCCGGCGCGGGTGTCGTCGGAGACGGTGGGCGCCTATTCGCGGCAGCTCTACCAGTGGACGGGTCAGGGTCCGTACAAGAATTTCGTGAAGTTCCTGCTGCGCATGCGCCAGGCCGGCCAGGTGTGCGCGTTCAAGCGCCTCGCGGTGAGCGCGCTGTCGCCCGCGAGCGTGAAAATCGAGTCGCAGGTGCTCGTCACCACGCGCCAGTAGCGGCCCGGCGGCCCTCCATGAAACTCCGCATCGTTTCCGGAACGCTTTCCCGAAGGTACATTACGGTTGACAAAAGCAGCCAGGGGTTCCGCCCCACGCAGGAGCGCGTGCGCCGGGCCGTGGCCGATGCGCTGCGTGAACGGATCCCCGGCGCGGCCGCCGCGGACTTTTGCGCCGGCAGCGGCGCGTTCGGCATCGAACTGATCAGCCGCGGCGCGGCCTCCGTTGATTTTGTGGAAAGCGACCGGCGGAGGGCCTCGGCCATTTCCCGTATGTGTGGGGAACTTGGCATCACGAACAAGTGCCGCGTTTTCACCAAGGATATCCGGAATTTTCCGGCGACCTGCGACAAATTTTATGATGTCATTTTTTTTGATCCGCCGTATGAGGATACGGCGCTGGCAGAATTGGTGCCTGACTTGTGCAAGCGGCTTTCCAAAGGGGGAATGCTAGTGTATGAACGGGAGAAAAGTTCAGTATCCCAGGGCGATAAGCTGTCACCTGCGGAATATGACGTTGAGGTGAGGAATTACGGGGATACGGCGGTGGAGTTCATAACAAAAGTTTTATAGGCCTTCTTTTATAAATAAGGGGCTTTTATGAAAAAAATTTGGATCGTTCTGAGCGGACATTTTGTTTTGTCCGTAATTTTGTGCTTGTTGGCAATGAAAATAGATGAATCCGGGACATTATTCTTTTTCGAGCCAAGGAGTTGGACGGTTATGGTCATTTGTTTTGGAATAATAAATCTGCCCGGAGTCATTTTAATTAATTTACTGGCGCTTATTCCAGGTATTGCCAATTGGGACTTCTTCTCAATTGGCATGGCGCCTGTCGGACTGTACTTGCTTATGATCTTAGCCACTGAATTATCCGTCCTACTCGCAGCGATGCTATCAAGAAAATTGGGCAAACATCAACAAGCTAGATCATTGATAAATCGTACCTGATGAAATCGTCAATAATTTGAACATGGATTCTCGCTTTTGCGGGAATGACACGCAACGATAACATTCAGGGAGTTATCCAATTGCCAGCGCCGGGCGCCCAGCTTTTTTTTTATTATCTTTTCGTGAATGCTTCCCCATCTTCAATTCCATACCCCGCCTCTTTGCAAAGACATATTTTTTATTCAAGGAGGGATTTTATCTATGCCAACCGCATTATACCCAGGCACCTTTGACCCCATCACCTTCGGCCACATCGACATCGCGGTACGAGCGGCAAAGATCTTCAAGAAGGTGATCGCCGTTGTCGCGGAAAACCCGGGCAAGGACCCGCTGTTTTCACCGAAGGAGCGGCTCGCCATGGCAACGGAGGCGCTTGGTCACGTCGACAACATCGAGGTGATCGCCTACGACGGCCTCATCGCCAACTGCCTCAGGGAGCACAAGGCGACCGTGCTCATCCGCGGCCTGCGCGCCATTTCAGATTTCGAATACGAGTTCCAGATGGCTTTTACAAACAGGAACATCAACGAGAACGCCGAGACCGTGTTTCTCATGCCGAGCGCGAAATACACCTTTCTCAATTCCTCCATGGTTAAGCAGATATCCCGTCTCGGCGGCGACGTGAGCGCTTTTGTTCCCGCGTGCGTGCTCAGGCACCTTTCCAAAAAACCCCGATGATGGAATACGCCGCTCCGTCGTTTCCCAAGGGCCTGCGCATTCTGATCGCCGTCACGGTGGCGGTGTGGGTGTTGCAGCTTCTGCCGGGAATCGGTGCGGCACTCACTTCATGGTTTGAGCTTGCTCCGTATAAAACATTCGGACAATTTCAGGTGTGGCGGCTCGGCACCTATCTTTTTCTTCATGATCCATCCGGGCCGATGCACCTGCTTTTCAACATGCTCACGCTGTGGATGTTCGGCGCAGAGCTCGAAGAGCTGTGGGGGACGCGCAGGTTCGTGGCATTCTATTTTCTCGCCGGCGCCGCTGCCGGACTCGCAAGCCTTTTGACCGTGTTCAGCCCGGTGATGTGGGGGACGCCGGTGATCGGCGCATCCGGCGCGGTGCTTGCGCTCCTCACGGTGTATGCGTTGTATTTCCCGCGCCGCAAGATCCTGCTGTTCTTTCTCTTTCCCGTCAACGTGATCGTTGCGGTCATTATTTTCGGCGCCATTTCACTTTTTGGCGCAATGCAGTCCGTGGGAAACATTTCGCATTTGACACATTTGGGCGGCATAGCGGCGGGATTTCTTTATGTCAAGGGACTTCCCACAATCAATAATTTTCTCGAAGCCGCAAAGGCAAGGGTCGAAACCGCGAAGCGCAATGCCGAGCGGCGTCAAAAAAATGCGGACAGGGAATTTTATGAGAACGTGATTGATCCCATTTTGAAGAAAATATCGGAACACGGCATGGATTCCCTCACGCAGGAGGAAAAACGCGCGCTTGAAGAGCCGTCAAAGCGAAAATCTGGGGGAAAGAACGGTTCAAATAAAATCATGCCTTTTAACAGGTCCGACTAGTCCCGTTATATTTTTCATGTCTCAATGTTGCCAAAGGACAGATAGGGCAACTACAAAAATATTATGTAACGACAGTTATACCATAATAGTCAAATAGGCGCAAAAAAAATAACAAATAGGGATGCATATTGAAAAATCGACGTGTCTATCAATATTTTTCGATTGCTATAGGGCTTTTGGTTTCTCAACAGGGTTTCGCGCAACAAACGTCTTCGTTGAGCCTGCAATCATACATTGAATTGGCAAAAAAGCAAAACCCGCAGATGCGCATTGCTAATGCGGAAGTCGCTTCCAACATTGCCTCGTTGCATTCGACAAGATCCCGTTTGCTGCCGCAGGTAAACGGCCAGGCGAGCGCCGGCCGCTCCATGGCGCAGGTTTCGCCGCCGTTTTCCGGCGTCGTTTACGATAACAATTACTCTGCCGGCATATCGGGCCAGCAGCTTCTCTGGGATTTCGGGAAGTCGTATTTCGCAACCCGGGCCGGTTCAACGCTTATTGCGGCGGCTCGGGAAGACGCCATAAGTTCGCTGCAGTCCGTTGTCCTCAACGCCAAGACGGCTTATTTCAATTACCTGCTGTCGCAGATGCTTCTCGCAACCGCGCTCGATGCGCTTTCGCAGGCCCAGGCGCATCTTGATCAGGCAAAAATTCTTTTCGAGATCGGCAAGCAGCCGAAATATACGGTCACCGCGGCTGAGGCTACTGTCGCGAACGCAACGGTGAGCGTGATTACGGCAAAGAACGGCCTGAGACTTGCAAAAGTGCAAATGGAGGTCGCGGCGGGAGTCGGTCTCGGCGATTCGCTGGAGCTTACGGACAGCCTTGTCGCGCTCGAGCCGGACATAACCAGGGAGCGCGCCCACGCCATCGCCGGTGATTCCCTGCCGCAGCTCGTATCGCTGCGCGCACGGTTGGAAGCGGCGCGTTTGCAGTTGATCTCCGCGAAAACGGCGCTGTTTCCCAGCCTTAACGCCACGGCCGGCGCCGGTTACGGGTCGAGGGATGTTTACGCATCGGATTGGAACCAGAACTGGAGCGTGGGGGTGAACCTTTCGGTCCCCATTTTCGAGGGAGGTTTTCTTGTCGCTTCCGTCGAGACCGCAAAGGCGTCTTATGATCAGGCAAAGGCGACGCTCGACGAAAACGTCCAGAACGCGCTGTCGGCGGTGGACCAGGCATATTACAGCAAGGCGGAGGCCGCGGAACGCATCATTGCCACGCAGAAACTGATCGAATCGTCGCAGCAGTCTCTGCAGCTCGCCCAGGAGCGTTTTGCCGCGGGCGCGGCGGCGTCGCTCGAAGTCACGGATGCCGAGGTGACGCTCGCCAATGCGAAAAGCAGCCATGCCCAGGCGCTGTATGACTATAGAACGGGCCACGCAAAACTTTTGGCCGCAATGGGCTTGCAATAAGAAAAGGAGTTCTCATGTCCAAGAAGGGCTGGATCGTTATTCTGGTCGTTGCGGCGCTTGCCGTGGCCACCGGAGCCTGGATGTTTCTTTCCAAGCGGGAAAAGCCCCCGTCGTACCGCACGGCAGCGGTCATGCGCGGCGACCTCACGGTGCAGGTGACCGCCACCGGCACGCTCAATCCTTTCGTCACCGTCCAAGTGGGCACGCAGGTGAGCGGGACCGTGGCGCGGTTGTTCGCCGATTTCAATTCGCGGGTGAAAAAAGGGCAGGTGGTTGCCCTCCTCGACACGTTGCTGCTGCACGCCGAGGTCGTTGATGCGCGCGCGAACCTTCTCAAGGCGCAGGCCCAGATGGTGCTCTCCACGCAGACGACGCTGCGGACCCGGGCCCTATTTGCAAAGGGGCTGGTGGCGCAGGCCGACCTCGACCAGGCGGTTTCCGATTCCGCGGCCGCCGCTTCGGCGCTCGTCTCGGCACGGGCGGCGCTTGACCGCGCAAAAGTCGATTTGGATTACGCGACCATCAGGTCGCCCATCACCGGGGTGGTGATCAACCGCGCCGTTGACGTGGGCCAGACCGTGGCGGCCAGTTTCAACACGCCCACGATTTTCTCCATCGCCGACGATCTCTCCCGCATGCAGGTGCAGGCGAGCATTGACGAAGCGGACATCGGCCAGGTAAAGGTCGGCCAGACCGCGACGTTCACCGTTGACGCGTATCCGGCACGGACCTTTACGGGCACCGTCTCACAGATACGGCTCCAGCCCGCCACGGTACAGAACGTGGTTTCTTATACCGTGATGATTGACGTTGACAATAAAGACATGTCGCTGCTGCCCGGCATGACGGCCAATGTCACGGTCGTGGTCCAGAAGGCCGCAGACGTGCTCATGGTGCCCACCGCCGCGCTCAAGTTTTTTCCGCCCATGGGCGATGCGGGCAAATGGCGCAGGCACGGCGCGGGCCGTGACAGCAGCGCCGCGGGACGGCAGTCCGCCGGCGCTGCCCGCGACACCGGGGCGCAGCGGCAGCACGCCTGGGCCGGGGGCGCCGTCGGCATGGGCGATACCACACGGCACAGGCAGTGGAAGGGTGCGGCGGATGAAAACGCGGGACATGTGTTCGTGCTGGCCGAGGGAAAACCGAAATTCGTGCGTGTCAAGACCGGCCTTTCCAACGGCGGTTTCGTGGAGGTTGATGGAGCACTGAAGCCCGGCGATTCGGTCATTGTGGCGACCATCAGTGGCGACAAGTCCAAGACCGCCGCGCAGCCATTCGGCATGGGCGGAGCGCCGGGAATGGGGAGAAGGTTCTAACGCACCCCTTCCTTCGGATTTCCCCTCTCTTAAAAGAGAGGGGAGTAAGGGGTGAGTTAGAACGAATTTCAGGAATACCTATGTCTCAAGCGATCATTTCTCTTCGCGGCATTTCAAAGGCCTACGTCATGGGCGACACCACCCTGTGGGCGCTGGACGGTGTCGATCTCGACATTCACAAAGGAGAATTCATCGCGATCATGGGAGCCAGCGGATCTGGCAAATCAACGCTCATGAACATCCTGGGGTGCCTCGACGTTCCCACGAAGGGGACCTACACCCTCGACGGCATTGAGGTGCAGAAGCTGCCCCCCAACGAGCTCGCCGTGCTCCGCAACCGCAAGCTCGGCTTCGTCTTCCAGTCGTTTAACCTGCTTTCGCGCACCGCGGCGATCGAAAACGTGGAGCTGCCGCTGCTCTACAACAATACGGTCTCATCGCGCGAATCGCACCGGCGGGCGCTCGCCTCACTTGAAACGGTGGGCCTCAAGGAGCGGGCGCACCATTTCTCGAACCAGCTTTCCGGCGGCCAGCAGCAGCGCGTGGCCATCGCGCGCGCGATTGTCAACGATCCGGTGCTGATCCTCGCCGACGAGCCGACGGGCAACCTCGACACGCACATGAGCGTCGAGATCATGTCGGTGTTCCAGGGGCTTAATGCCCGCGGCATCACCGTGGTGATTGTGACCCACGAACAGGACATCGCGCAATATACAAAACGGAACGTGGTGTTCCGCGACGGCGCCGTCATCGCCGACACGCCGGTGACCGCGCCGAGAAGCGCTGCGGCCGAGCTGGCCGCCGCGGCAAGGAGCTAGCACATGAGGATTCTGAGCATTCTGCGCATGGCGGCGCGTTCCATCAACCGCAACAAGATGCGGTCGTTCCTCACCATGCTCGGCATCGTGATCGGCGTGGCCGCGGTGATCGCCGTGCTCGCGATCGGCCAGGGCGCCCGCAATGCGATCAATGCGCAAATAGCAAGCCTCGGCACCAACCTTCTTTTGATTTTCCCCGGCGCGTTCACCGCGGGCGGCGTGCGCTCGGAGGCGGGCACCGCCTCGCGCCTCACGGAGGAGGATGCTGTCGCCATCAAGACGCAGTGCCCGGCCGTGATTTACAGCACGCCCATGGCGCGCACGAGCGCTCAGGTGAAGGCGGGCGGCCAGAACTGGCGCACCTCCATTTTCGGGGCGTACGCCAATTACCTGAAGATTCGCGACTGGGACCTCGCGGCAGGCGCGATGTACACCGACGCCGACGAGCGCGGCGCGGTGAAAGTGTGTGTGCTCGGCCAGACCGTGATCACCAACATCTTCGGCGAGGGCGCGAACCCGGTGGGCCAGACCATCCGCATCAAGAACCTGCCTTTCATCGTGGTGGGGACTCTTATAGGTAAAGGCCAGAACGCGGCCGGACAGGATCAGGACGACTGCGTCATCGCGCCGTACTCAACGGTGCAGAAGAAACTCATCGGCGGCACCTACGCGGGAAACCTGATGGCATCGGCAGTCACGGCCGAGGCCACCGACGAGGCCAGGCAGGAAATCAACCAGACGCTCATGGACCGCAGGAAGGGCAGCCAGGGCGACGGCTACGACTACACCATCCGCACGCAGACCGACATCAGCAACGCCGCGAACCAGACCGCGGCGACGCTGAGCCTCCTGCTGGCGAGCGTGGCGCTCGTGTCGCTGCTCGTGGGCGGCATCGGCATCATGAACATCATGCTCGTTTCGGTCACGGAACGCACGCGCGAGATCGGCATCCGCATGGCCGTGGGCGCCAAAGGCCGCGACGTGCGCATGCAGTTCCTCGTTGAGGCGCTCGTGCTCAGCTTCATGGGCGGGATCATCGGCATGGTGGCGGGCGCGGGCGCGTCGTGGATCATTTCCAAAAGTCAAGGATGGCCCGTGGCCATCTCGGGGTGGTCTTTGCTGCTCGGGTTCGGGTTTTCCGCCCTGATCGGCATCGTCTTCGGTTTTTATCCCGCAAGCAAGGCGGCGGCCCTCAATCCGATTGATGCGCTGCGGTATGAATAATCTCTTTAAGACTATAAAAAGTTGGGCGTCCCCCTGGTTGTAGAGGCGAAAAATTTTTCGCCCCTACAACCAGGGTCGGCCGTCCTTCCGGTCCACCCCTTCGGGTGCTTCTCCCTCGTCAGGGATTTCCAAGGGTCACAAGGGTCGTCGTCCTTCGGCTCGGGCTGCCACGGCCCCTATGGGCCTGCGGCGAGGGCCGGGCAGCACCGCGCTTTTGCGCGGCCTCCAGTCCTGCCCAACGCTCGCGATTTGTCAATCCCCGTACCTGTTTGATTTTGCATTTGCCTTTTCGTCCGCACTTTAATGGGATGCTGATTATTTTAAAATCTGGCTTATGCTTAACTCCCTGCTTTCAGCTTGAAACCTCAGCGGTATCCCGCTTCGCGGCGATAAAAAAAATCGATTTGTCAAGCTCCGTTTGTATTTGATATTGTATTCGCTTTTTCTTTCAACATTCAGCCCCCGACGTTCAACTTTCAACGCCAACCACGTCTCACCATCCGCCTTCCATCCATAAACTCATACCTGTCTTTGGGAAAAATGTGTATTTTCATGGTGCCAGAAAAAGTATCGAAAATCATCCACTAAATTTCTGAATTGACAAAACAAGAAATTGCCATGTCCTCCCCTCAATACAAAGTCGCCTGCGTCGCGTTTCCCATGGCCGTGTCCGGGGTTTACGATTACGACATCCCCGAGCCCCTGCGGCAGGACATCACCCCCGGAATGCCGGTGTTCGTTGAGCTGCGCAACAGAAGGGTGTGGGGTGTGGCCGTGCGGCTCAAGGAATCGTCGGCGCATTCGCATCTCAAGCCGGTCCTCGAGATAAAAAAAGACGCCTGGAGTGACGCGGACTCCTCGCTGATAAAATTGTACGAATGGATCGCGGCGTATTACCAATGCGACTTGGGACGGGTATTCAGGCCGTTTGTTCGGAAGAACTACGTGACCGTGCGGCCCAAGACCGTCACGGTGTATCGCGTTGCATCTGCTGCGCCCGAGAGAATAACACAAAAACAAAAAGAAGCCTTGTCGCGGCTTGCCGCCTTTCAGGGCGATCTGACCGGAAATGTATGTCAACAGGAAGTGAAGGTGGCGCCGCACCTGCTCGCCGCCCTGTGCAAAGCAGGCGCACTTGTCAAGGAAAAGAGGACCGTGCTGCGCGAGGCGCCCGAGCTCGCCGGCGGCCTCGGCGGCTACAACATAGTGCTTACGCAGGAGCAGCAGGACGCGGTGGAGGCCGTAAGCCGGGGGTTTTCGGAAAAGTCCGGGCCTTTCATGCTGCACGGCATCACCGGCAGCGGCAAGACGCACGTGTACATCGAACTTGCAAGGCGCGCCCTGGCCGCGGGCAGGGGAGTCATTATACTCGTGCCTGAAATCTCGCTCACGCCCCAGACCATCGCCCGCTTCCGGCAGGCGCTCGGCGACGTGATCGCCGTGATCCACAGCAGGATGAGCGACGGCGAGCGCCGCGACAGCCTCAACGCGCTGGTCACCGGCCGCAAGCGGCTCGCCATCGGCGTTCGCAGCGCCATCCTGGCGCCGGTCGCCGGCCTCGGCCTCATCATCGTGGACGAGGAGCACGACCAGAGCTATAAGCAGAGCGACCTTGACCCGCGCTACAACGCGCGCGACGTCGCCATGATGCGCGCGCGGCTGCAGAACGCGGTCGCGGTGCTCGGCAGCGCCACGCCGAGCCTGGAGAGCTACCACAACGCGCAGACCGGCAAATACCGGCTGCTCACCCTGCAAAACCGCTTCGGCGGCGCGGTGCTCCCCGCCGTGACCGTTGTTGACATGCGCGAAGAGCACCGCGACAACAACTGGACGCTGCTGTCGCGGCACCTGCGCGCCCGCATCGGCAGGGCGCTCGACGGCGGCCGCCAGATCATCCTGCTGCTCAACCGGCGCGGGTTTTCCACGTTTCTTGTTTGCAAAGACTGCGGCCACACCTACACGTGCCCGCAGTGCTCGGTCAACCTGATCTACCACAAAAGCGACTTTAGGCTCAAATGCCACCAGTGCGGCAGGGAGGAACCGGCGCCGTCGGCGTGTCCGGTTTGCAAAGGGGAGCAGATCAAGTTCAAGGGCACCGGCATCCAGAGGGCCGAGGAGTACCTCTTCTCGCAGTTCCCGCAGGCGCGCATCATCCGCATGGACCAGGACACCACGGCCGTAAAAGGCGGCCACGTTTCGATCATCGGCAGGTTTGAAAAGCGCGAGGCGGACATCCTGCTCGGCACGCAGATGGTGGCAAAGGGGCTCGATTTCCCGGGCGTGGCGCTCGTGGGCGTTTTGCAGGCCGACATCGGCCTGCATTTCCCGGACTTCCGGGCCGCGGAAAAGACCTTCCAGCTGCTTTCGCAGGTGGCGGGCCGCGCGGGCAGGGCCGACCGCCTCGGCGAGGTGGTGGTGCAGACCTATTTCCCGGACGAGCCCGCCGTCTGCGCCGCGCGGGACCACGATTACCTCGAATTTTACAACAGGGAAATTGCGGCGCGCGAGGCGCTGGGCTATCCGCCGTTCGGAAAGCTCGTGCGCATCGTGCTGTCGGGAAGGGAGCCGAATGCGGTCAGGACGCTGTTGCTCTCTGCGGCCGCCGCCGCACAAAAGACCTTAAAAAATCCCGCGGCGGTGCTTGGACCGTCGCCGGCGGTGATTGCAAAACTCAAAAACGAATTCCGGTATAATTTATTATTGAAGGCGGCGTCGCCGAAGGCGCTGCAGGAAGCGGTGCTGGCGGTACGGCAGGGGATAAGGGTTCCAAAATCGATGAGGCTAGCGATTGATGTGGATCCGGTGAACATGATGTAAAATGAAAATAAATTGGATTTGGGCGTTCCCCTCACCCTCGGTAAACCTCGGGCTCGGGCCGGTCTCCTTCCGGGCTCGGCTGGCAATGCGCTCCAGCGCACCCTGCGGTCCACCTAACGCGCGGACTGGGCATCAATTTTGTATCCGAAGTTCTGTGGCCGCAAGGTAGATTTGATGCAAGTACTAAATTGATATAAGAAATTGAATTGAATTCAATCACCGATTATGGACTTTTTTCAGGCAATTCAGAAAATAGTAAAACCTTTCAACCGCAAACGCTACGTGTGGCCGCTGAAACTGCTGGTCACGGCGCTGTTTGTGTATCTTGTCAACAAAAACCTCGGCTACGGCCGGATAAGGCTTTTCGAAATAAAACTTGCCGCGATGCCCCTCGTTGCGGTGCTGGTTGCCGGCCTGGCGAACTTTTTCTTCCAGGTGTTGCGCTGGCAACTGGTGTGCAAGGCGTACGGCATGCGCATCGGCGCAGGCCTTGCCGTAAAAACAATGCTGTTCGGCAACCTGCTCGCGTTTGTGACGCCGGGAAAGTTCGGTGAGCTTCTTCGCGGGATGTCGATTCCCGCGGCGAAAAAGTCCGACACGGTGGTGGCGGTGGCGTTTGAAAAGGTATGCGCCGGCATCGCGACCGTTGCTGCGGGCATTATCGCAGCGGCGGTTCACTCATCACGGCATGGAATTACATTAGGACAGACGGTGATTTTTGCCGGCGGTATCTGTATCGCCGTTGCAACCGCAGCCGTTGTCCTCCTTGCCTCGGGGAAGAATGCAAGAAAAATTCTCGGCCGGTTTTGCGAGGAAAAAGTTTGGCCATTCGCCGAACGTTTCATTCCCGCAACCGACGCCGCGACATTGTGGGGCGTTATACTATATTCGATTGCCGCGCACCTGTCGGTTGTTTGCCAGACGGTGTTTTTATTTTTCATGTTCGGCAGTCCGGACATTTCTGCCGACATCGTTTGCGCTTTTGAAGCCTATGCCTTTATGATTTTCTTCCCGTTCTTCATCGCCAACATGGGGATCCGCGAATACTCCTTCAAACTTTTCCTGTCAAAGGCCGGCGCCGCACCCGGCGCGGGTGCCATCGCGGTGCTTGCATCGGTATCGGTGCTGGCGATCAACATGGTGCTTCCCGCGCTCGCAGGGCTCGTATGGTGGCTGCTCGAGTCAAGAAAAGCCGCCGAAGATCCCGCCTGACCTGATCCGCCTCTATGCAATTAATGCGCCAAATTAATGGTTGATTTTTCCCCTTCATGGGTGTTATGATAGTAATATGTTTGTAATAAATGCCCACTCGCCTTGTGCGAAAGGACCAACGATATGAACGACACGGTAATTCTGGCTGGAATCGGCCTCATCCTGGGCCTCCTGCTCTCCTCGGTCATATGGATCGCGCTGTACGTGATCAACAAGGCGGAGCGCCAGCTTACACGCGAAAGGAACCTCATTGTAAAGACAATCGCCGATGAATCGGCGGAGGCGGATAAAATACTGTCTTCAGCATTGTCCAAGTCCATGAACGCGCACGGGCTGCGGACCGCCCTGCTCCCCAAAATAGATAAAATGCATAAATTGCTCACCGCGAACATGCACATCCTCGACATTTATTTTGTCAAGTACATGGAATTACAGATTGTACGGTTCAGGGCATCGTATGAGGTGCAGGAGCAGCCAGCCGCCCCGGCGGCCGGCTATCCCGCCGAAACCGCCCCGCGACAGACCGAAGTGACGTCCCGGCAGCCGGAGGCGGCGCCCGAGGAATTTGCCATTCCGGAAATGCGCGCCATGCCGCAGCCGTCTGTACACCCGGAGAACATCTACCGGCCTCCGGAAATGCCGCAGGTGCAACCCGAAGATGAAACCATCCGGGTACAGCGGCAGCCTCAAGTAAGACGGCCCAACCCAATGCAGACAGCCCCGCAGCGGCCGCGCATGCCCGCGGCCGTGCCGCCCGCGCCGGCAACGGCACGGATGCAGCAGCCCTTCCGGCAGCCGGCGAGCCAACTCGACACCAGGTCTATGTCGGTTGATCACTCTGAAAAAACAATGCAGTGGGACAGGAACCAGCTCGCCTCCGCTTCAGCGCCGCCCGAGGCGATTGTCGTGGAGGGCGCCGAAGTCCCGCGGAAAACGCCGCCGCCGCAAAGGCCCGCCCAGGGACCTGCCGCGCCGCCGGCGCCGGGCGCATCAAAAAATCCCATCATCAGCGGCGAAGACATCGAGAACACGATGGATTCGTTTTTCGGGCTGGGAAACCAATAGCCGCTATTTGTTCTCACTAAATTGGTTTCCGTTTTTCTAACGGGGACGGAACGCCCGTCTTGTCACATTACTTTGCAAAAAAAATCTTACTAAGTTGGAGTATTCTTTACAAAAGCGAAATCCCTCTGCCGCGCGCACTCGTACAGCAGCACTGCCGCAGCTGCCGACACGTTGAGCGAGCTTGCCGCGGCCGCGATGGGGATGGCTGCCGTGCGGGCGCACTGCTTGGCGAGGTAGGGCGGGATGCCGCGGTTTTCCCCGCCCGTGATGATGATTGACGGACCGGTTAAATCGATGTCCTGCGGTTTTTCACTGGAGCCGGCCGCGGCCCCCACTACGGCATATCCCTTTGCCGCGAGCGTGGCAACGAGCCCCTCAAGGTTCTTGGGCTTCACCAGGGGCAGGTGCTCGAGCATCCCGGCTGCCGCCTTGGCGACGGTGGGGCCGATGGGTGCCGTGTTTTTTCTTTCGAGCAGCATCGCGTCGACGCCGAACGCCACGCACGTGCGGATGAGCGCGCCGAGATTGCGCGGGTCCTCCACCGACGCCGGGATGAAAAGGAGCGGCGGGGTTGTTTTTACCGATAGCATTTCGAGCAGCGCGTCGGGCTCCATGAATTCCTTTGCGCTGCACAACGCCACCGTTCCCTGGTGCTTGTCGCTGCCGCAGAGCTGGCCGAGCTTTTGCGCAGGCACCATCTGGTAGGCGAGTCGTTCCTTTCTCGCAAGTTTGACCAGCTCGAACAGCGCGGCGGATTTGCCGTCTTTGTCAAAATACAGGCGGTCTATCCGCCGTATTCCGGTTGAAAGGAGTTCGCCGACGGGGTGTATTCCGTAAACAACGTTTTCGGGAGAGGATGGGTTCATGGCTTATGCGAAATTGAAAAGAGGAATCATCGCGCCGTCAATCGTCTCTTAATATATTTTATAGCGTGTTTGCGGGATAATACTTTGGATCGTCCATTACAAAAGGTAGAATATTTCATCGAAAGGGGTAAGATATGGGAGGATTAAGCCCAATCCATTGGATCATCATACTGCTCGTCATCGTCCTGCTTTTTGGGTCAAAAAAGATACCCGAACTGGCAAAGGGCCTCGGACAGGGCATCAAGGAGTTCAAAAAGGCGTCAAGCGAAGCAACAAAGGAAATAAGCGAGGCGGAAAAGCCGAATGCTAGCAAACCTGATTCGGAAACTAAGAAAGAAGGATAACCAGGACGCCCGCGAGGGCATGAATTTTCTTGATCACCTCGAGGAACTCCGGGGCCGCCTGATCAAGAGTTCCGTGGCCGTTTTTGTCTGCGCCATCCCCTGTTTTATTTACTGGCACCAGATTTTCGATTTCCTGCTGGTGTACCCCCTCAGGTACGCGAACCCGAAGCCGTCCATCATTTACACCGCGCCCGCCGAGGCGGTGATGCTCAGCTTCAAGATTGCCCTCGTGTGCGGCCTCATCGTCGCCATCCCCTTCATCTTTTACCAGCTGTGGGCGTTCGTGGCGCCCGGGCTTTACGGAAAGGAAAAAAAGGTCGTGCTGCCCGTGGTCATCTCGTCCACGTTTTCCTTTTTCTGCGGCCTGACCTTCGCCTATTTCATGCTGCCGTGGATGCTCAAGGTGCTCACGACCTGGGGAGGGAGCGCCATGATGCCCTATTTCAAGGCGAACGAGTACATCTCGTTCATGCTCAAGCTGAGCGTCGCTTGCGGGATCGTGTTCGAGATGCCCGTGGTGTCGTGGGTACTCACGCGCATGGGGCTCCTCACGCCCCAATTCCTCGTGAGCAAGCTGCGGCACGCCACCGTGCTCATCTTCATCGTCGCCGCGGTGATCACCCCGCCCGACGCCATGTCCATGATGTTCATGGCCCTGCCGCTCATGATCATCTACGGGGTGAGCATCCTTGTTTCATTCTTGACCCGGGGGCGCGAGGCATGAACGTTGGACTTGATTTTTCGGAAATCCTGATCATCATGGCCCTCATCCTGATCTTTTTCGGGTCAAAGGAGATCCCGGCCATGCTCAAGCAGGCGGGACGGCTCATCGGCCAGATCCGCATGTACACCGACAAGGTGCGGCGTGAGATAAACGACCTCACCAAACTCGACGAACCCATGCCCAGTTTCGACCAGGAGATTGCCAAGAAAAAGGAGGCGCTCCGGCAGGTTTACATCGGCAGGCGCAAGGACCTCGGTGAGGAGCAGCGGGCAGCGAAATCGGCGGCAATCTGGGAGCACCTGAAAAAAGATCCCGCCTTTGTCAAGGCAAAGTCGGTGCTTGCGTATGTGGAAATCGGCGCGGAAGCCGCCCTGCGGCCTGCCATCCTCGAGATGCTTGCCGCCGGCAAGCGCGTGGTGATACCGTATTCGCACGAGGATTCGTCCATGGGCATGGGGGAGATCACGAACCTGGACAAAGACATTGTGTTAAGCCAGGGCCTGGGCGTGTATGAGCCCGCGCGGGAGCGGCGCGATAATTTCTTCAAGACCGACATCAAGTTCGTGCTGTGCCCGGCGGTGGCATTCGACCGGAACGGCTCCCGGCTCGGCAGGGGCAAGGGCAGCTACGACCGGTTCTGCAAGGAGCTCAAAGGCACGGTGCCGATCTACGGCCTGGCGTTCGACTGCCAGATCATGGGGCCCGACGAGCGGGTGCCGTTCGCCTACCACGACGTGGTGATGGACCAGGTCGTCACCGAGAGCGGGCCGCTGCTTGCGAAACCGGAAGAGCATTCGCCGCAGGTGATGCCGTTCATGCAGCCCGCGGGATAGCCTCTGTTATTTGCTCAGGACGAAATGAATCGAGGATAAACAACATGGTTGTTACCATCCTTGCAATACTCCTGACCGTTTTCGTCGTTGTTTCGTCGATCATCCTGTTTCCCCCCATTACCATCGCGTGTTCCGGCTCTGTCAAGGAGTCCTCTGCGGCGGTTGCGGAAGTTTCCGGCTGGTGGCTGCATCCGAAATTGTTGCGTTGCGTCTTTGATTTCAGGAAAAAGGCCATTATCGTTCTTCTCCTTGGAAGATTCAGAATATTTTCTTCTGATTCACGCAAGCCGCCAGAAGAGAAGGAGCCGCCCGAACCGCATCCGAAAATGGAGGAGAAAAAGCCGTCCGTTTCTCATGAGGAGAAGCCGCGTTCCATCGTCCAGGAGCATCCGCATGGCGAAAAGATTGAAGAGGAAGAAGGCGCGGCGGAAAAAGGGAAACGCCCTTTTTCCGATAAGTTAATCCCCCTGAAGAAAGCATGGGTTTTTTTAGGGGATTCATCTTTTCGGTATAAGGTCCTCCGGTGGTTGCTGAAATTATTTTTGTCCCTGGTCGGGGCGGTTTCTTTTCGGATCGTATCGGCGCGGGTGAAGGCCGGACTTTTTGATCCTGCGCTCACCGGCAAGGCGTACGGCTATTTCACCGGCCTCAGGTATGCCCTTATAACGGAAAAATCTTCCTGCAAAGAAATTCTTTTTGAGCCTGTTTTTAACGATGAACCTTTTTCAGCCGAAGGCGGAGTGGCGCTATCCTCATCCATGGCCCGGCTTTGCCTGCCGATTGTGTTTGCCGTTCTCACCTTCCCGTACCTTCACGCCTTCATATTGTATCGCAGGTCGAAAAAAATAAAGGCCTAGGGAGATCGCATGGACGATGCGATGGTTTCCGTCATCAAATCGCACGTGGAAAGCGAGCTTGCCAAGCTTCCGGAGGGAGAGAAGTATTACTCCGAGGAAACAGGTGATTTCAGGGACATGTTCGATATCGGCCCCGGCACGGACCTTGCCGATGAACTGGTTCCTGCGCTGAAAAGGTCAGGACTGACCGTTGAATTGACGGACGAGGAAGGCGAGGAATTCATTGTTTTTTCGAGGAAGGCCTGAGCTAGCGGGAATGGGAATCGCAACACAGGCCTAAAAAGCCTTCAGCGGCTTCGATGTTCCCCGGTGAAAAGAATTACCTTTAAGCAACTTGATGCTCGATTCCGGACGAGTCCCTGGAGGGAATTTCAAGGACGGTCGTGTCGTCGGGCTTTCCGTCCGTGAAATCCCGGTGCAGGGCGCACCATTCCGCTATGTCGCGGTGGCCGCACTTTTCCCAAAAATAGCATTGTTTTCCCTTCAGGCAATCCATAATTTCCCCCCTTATTAGAAATGCGAAAGGGCCCCAGACACCGTTTGCCTGGTAATGCAAGACAAATGCCATCCACGACTTTACGAAAAAGTAATCACTTCCCAAATCGATTGTCGGTTTTATTCTCAGATTTATTCGCAGATTGGGAAAATTTCTTACTATTGGCAAAATGGTTTTCAAGATGAAAAAACGTGGTCGAGCGCCACGGTCCTTTCGGTCGGCACGCTCTTTGCCTTTTACTCGCGATGAGGGAAAATATTTGTGGAATAGCCTTGTTCTGACACCGGAGGCGGACGCGTATGACGATACAAGAAATCGTCCGGAGTTTTTACCATGGTCTGGCGGCAAAAAATGATGAATGGAAAAGGAACCTGGATTCGGCCATTGTTTTTTCCGATGCAAGCGGGAAACTCCACGCCGAAGGAAAAGACGCTTTTATTCAGTCGTTTGCGAGCTTTCTCAAAGGTGTGGAAAACGTGCAAGTAAAGTTGCTGATTACCGCAGGCGACTATGCATGTGCGGTGCTATGATCATATATCGCCAAAAGGTACGAGGCTTCATCAAGATGATGCGGAAGTATGGAAGGTAAAAGACGGAAAATGTATGGAGCTGACGGTTTATTTTGACATTTCAGAGTTTCGCAGTTTCATGGGCCGTTGAGCCAGGGCTTTACCGCGAAATCCTGGCCCCCCAGATCAAATCAAAACCTCTCATTTTATACAGGGATGAGATTTTGCGAAGGGCAAATTAATTAGTGTCTTTCGGCATGATTGGTAGTCCCTATGGGAATCGAACCCATGTTGCAGGAATGAAAATCCTGTGTCCTAACCACTAGACGAAGGGACCGTAAGAAAATCGCCACAGAGACACGGAGGACACAGAGAAAAAAATTGAATTAAATTTCGGTGCCTGCATGAATCCGTGGATTCTCAAAAACAGGTGTTTAAAATACCTTAGTGTGGATTTTGGGGCAATTAATTTTTACCAAAGCAGATTTTTCAATTATCTGATGAAAAAAAAGCCGGACGCCCACCCGAAAGCGGTGGCGAAATTAAAATCAAATCAAAATAGACAGGTCGGTCGGGCATCATCCTTAACCAATACTATTAACCGGCTCTCTCCTGAAAAACCTGATCCCGTCCTCCACCAGCTTCAAATCAACACAGGTGTTGAAGCACGGGCCGTTGGGCCGGTCGTTGATCACGCCGTACACGGGGATGGGGTGCACGTCCTGGATGCCGAAGGTGAGGTCGCGCTCGCAGGCCACGGCCACGATGCCGTCGGGCCTGAAGTCGGACACTTTTTTCCGCGCGAGCGTGCCGCCGTTCACCACCTCGATCTTGAGGCCGAGGCGTTCTCCCATGTCAACGAGACCGCCCACGGGGCAGCGGCCGCAGCGGGCGCAGTTGCTCACGTCGGACGTGAGCTTGCGGTTGCACACGTCGATCTGCAGACAGTGGGGGAGCAGGATGAGGATGCGGTCGCCGCGGATGCGTCTGCGCTGCGCCTTGGTGAGCGAGTTGTTCACCTTGATGAACGAGGTGCGCAGCTTGGCGCGGTTCACGCCGAGGACCTGGCTCAGGGTCGCCGCGAGGGGAAAAAGAAATTTCACGGTCACCGACTGCTTGCCGTGCGGGTAGAGCAGGTCCCATCCGGTGAGCGCGGTGACGGTGATGAGCGTGAGCCCGCTGGTCACCACGACCGTGACGCCGGCCAGCGCGATGAGCGTAGCGCGGTCGAGCCACACCGCGATCTGGAAAAGCCGCGGATGGACGAGATAATAGGAAAGGTAGGCGATGCCGATGAAGATGAAAAGGCTGGCCCAGCAGAACCCGAGGAAGGTCGCCTTTGTCCAGGCATTGCGCCACGCCGACTGCATCTTCGGGCTGGCAAGCCCCGCAGTGACGTTTTGGAGGATTCCGCCCGTGGCTTTAGTTTCCATATAAGCCGTTTTCCAGCCTTACATGGCAAAGGAAAATTTTTCAGCTGACGTTTTCAACCGATTTTACTTCAGGAACATTCGCCCTGAGCAGCCGCTCAACGCCCATCTTGAGGGTCATGGCGGCGCCGGGGCATCCGTGACACGCGCCCTGGAGCTTCACCTTGACCACGCCGTCCTCTCCAACGTCAACGAGCTCGATGTCGCCGCCGTCGGCCTGGAGGTTGGGGCGTATGGTGTCTATCACTTTCTGCACTTTTTCCTTGAGCATCGGCACTCCTTGCTAAAAAATGGATAGAATGAAATTATACCATCAGGGATACGGATTTTTCAGCTTGAATATTTTGGGATGCCGCGCGATGATGGTTAAAATATACTTGATTCTGATGAAGGCACAGTTTTTTGATGACATCGCCTGTTGTTGATGAAAATTCGGTCCGTCATTTCAAGCACCCGCTTCCCACATGTTTTATTTTTATCCAATCATGCAACCCTTATTAAATAAACTTGTCGGATATTACAATCAGAAAAACCGCCTCTGGCTGCCCCTTGCTGCCGGCGCGGCATATGCCCTTGGCCTGCCGCCGTTCAACAGCCTGCTGCATCCGGCGTTCACGCTGTTTCCCTTGCTGAGTTTCGTCATCTGCCTGCCGCTGTTTTTGATCAGCCTGAATCCTTCCTTCAAGCGCGCGGTATGGCATTCATACCTGTTCGGGCTCATCGCGTCGGGCTGCCAGTTCTACTGGATCGCGTTCGTGGTTCCCGAAGGGCTGTGGCATCTGGTGCTGATCGGCGTGGCGCTTGCCTGTCTGTACGAGGGGCTTTACTTTCTCCTGTTGGGTGTTCTGTTCAGGTGGAGCAGGAAAAAATTTCCGACGCTTTACGTTTTGGTATTTCCGGCGTTATGGGTGCTGGTGGAATATGTGCGCGGCCTCGGCGAAATATCGTTTCCATGGAACCTCATCGGCTATTCTTTGACGCCGCTGCTTCCCCTGTCCCAGCTCGCGTCAGTCACCGGCGTGTTCGGCCTGAGCTTTGTGGTGGTGCTGGGCAACGTGCTCGTGTGGAAATTCGTGAGCATTCTCAGGCGTAAAGGTGCAATCGACCGCGGCCTTCCGGTGTTTGCCGCGGCGCTGATCGCGGTTGGGGCCTGGGGGTTCGTCAGGATGAAAACGGCGTCGCCGGCCCATGCGAAAACCATGACCATCGCCGCGCTCCAGAGCGACATAGACCAGAACCACTGGGGCGCAAATTCGCTCGACAGCTCGTTTGACATTGTGGAAACCCTGGTGCGGCGCGCGGCAAAGGACCGTCCGGACCTCATCATCATGCCCGAAAGCGCGCTGCTGTGCTACCTGATCCGCAGGCCAATGCTCGCCGACCGGGTCGCGTCGTGGGCGAAGGAACTTCACGTTCCCATGATCGTGGGCGCGCTGCACTGGGACAATGCGCCGAAGGGCTCGGCGCGGGAATATTTCGTTTACAATTCGGCATTTTACCTTGATCCGAACACCCTCACGTTCACGCCGTACTATAAAATGCGGCTCGTGCCGTTTTCGGAGGCGCTGCCGTTCCAGGGCATATTTCCCATTCTGAGCCGCGTGAACCTTGGCCAGGCCGATTTCAAGACGGGCAATGACCCGGTGGTGTTTTCCATCGGGCCGGTCATGCGCGCCGCGCCGTTCATCTGCTACGAAATAATCTATCCCGACCTGGTGCGCCAGCGGGTGAAGCGCGGCGCGAACCTGCTGGTCAACATCACCAATGACGGCTGGTTCGGCAAGACCTCGGGCGCGTTCCAGCACGCCACCATGGCGCGCATGCGCTGCATCGAGAACGGCGTGCCGCTCGCGCGCTCGGCCAACACGGGCGTCACCATGCTCGTGGACCAGTTCGGCCGCGTTCTTTGCAGAAAGGAAATTTACACGCGCACGTACTTGACCGGGAAACTGTCCATCGGCAGGATTCCGACATTGTATACGAGGCTGGGTGACTGGCCGGTGATTATGTCGCTGGTGGTGGTTTTAGCCGGGATTGGAATGATTGTGATAAGAAGATTCTCTAAAGCAAAAGCCTGATCAATGAAAATGTGGCGGTTTGATACCTCTCCCCTGAATGTATTATTTAAAATCCATCACTATCTTAGAACACAGTTCCTTTGCGTCACTTTCGTAGATTGAACAAGTTGCTTCAAGGCCAGCTTCCTTTTTTGTCAATAGTATTTTTACGGCATAATCCTTCCCCGGGACGCACATCTTGGAAAATCTTGATTTCACGACGCCAACAAATGAGAGTTTCCTATCTTGTTCGATGATTCTCCTGCAAAGTCCCACCTGATACACGGCCGGGATCACGGGCATGCCGGGAAAATGGCCGGCGAAAATGGGGTCTTCTTCCGAGAAACAGAATTCCGCGCTAATTGTTGAATCAGATTTTTTGATTGATTTGACGGATTTTTCAATTGTTGAAATCATTTTACCCTCAAACAGATGTTGTACACCGACTGAATCGGCGTTGATTCTTATTCCATACAACCGGCGCTCGCGGGTGCGCCCAACCAATGTGTGAATCTTGCAACTGCGGGTACCCGGCCGCACCCGCGATGGGGTAGCGGAAGGACCGGTCGCGCATTTTTTGGACACGGTAACATTTTGAATCGCGACCGGGCCGGAGCGAGGGGGAAGGCTCCCCCTCCAATAAAATCTATTTCTTGGATTTCAATCTCTTGAATACGCATCAAGTTCAAACAATTCATCCACACCCACAGGTTCAAAATTTTCCTGTTTAATTCTTTCAAACAGCAATTCGACTTGTTGTAAAAGAACATTCTTATATTCCGCAACCGGCAGACAGTCATGCAGGAGAATCACGTCCCCGCCGGTGATATCCAGCTTGGAAATCTTTTTTATATTGTTGATCCGCCGGTTCCCCGCGTCGCGGCAGCTCTTGTTCCAGCCGATGCATTTCATGCCGCACACGTCAAGCGCGGTGCCGAGGTGCGGGTTGGCGAGCCCCACCGGCGGGCGGTACAGGAGCATTTTCCTGCCGATGATGTCCCTGACGATTTTCTGCGATTCGCCGATGTCCCGCACCATGGCGGCCGAGAACCGGAGATTCGATGACGCGCCGTGGCTGAGATCGTGACAGGCGATCACGTGGCCTTCCTTATATGCGCGCTTGACAAGGTCCGGGAACGCCCTTGCTTTTTCGCCGACCACGAAAAACGTGGCGCGCAATCCGAACTGCTTGAGCAGGTCAAGAATGGCGCCGGTGATTACCTGGTCAGGGCCGTCGTCAAAGGTGAGGCTGATGCGCTTGATTTCGCCGTTGCTGCGGATAAAGGCGCGCACGAAGTAATTGCTTCTGAGGTCGAAAATGCCCCACAGGGCCACGGCGACATAGGGTATCATGAGCAACCCGATGATGAGCCGCAGGCCGGGCAGCGCGACAAACGCGACGGCCAGGCCGGCAAGCGACGCGAGCCAGAAAACGAAATTGTTCATAGACGTACCTCCACTGCGGCGCAGGCTTTTGACGAAGGAGAATACGAAACTATCACCAGTCTGCCCGGCTGTTTGGACAGTAACCGCCCGTACGCCTGCAACGGCGCGCTGGCGAACGATCGGCAGTTTTCAATGGGGGAAATTGATGATGCTGAACCGTTATCCAGCCGCGCGGCGAGCTCGGCGCCCAGGGCGGACGGTTCCTTCCCGGCGAGCGCGACAGGGCCGATGGCGCGAATCGAGGGCGATTCCGGTATCACCCTTCTGTCAAGAAGCAGCGCGATTGCGGCCTCCCGGCCGCCGTCCTTGAGATGCGCCGCGCACGCGGGCGAAAGGCGCGGAGCGAGCTCGTTTACAAGCGGTATTGACTCGTCGACCGCCACCACGAGGCAGGGGAACGCGCTGCTCGGGAACAATACGCAGGACGCGAGCGCGGACGCAAAAGAGTTCTGTCCGTCGCACAGTGTGAGGTTCGGGCCGTCGATCTTGAACTCGAGCGCGAGCTTCCCGGCCATGCTGTTGTGCACCGAGGCGATGAAGTTTTTCGGCGAGCCGAACCCGTCCTTGAAAATACCGTCGAGAAAACTTTTTGTTTCGTCAAGCGCGCCGAGCGCGGTGCCCACGGCCATTGACCGCGGCCGTTCCGGCGCTTCCTTGAGGAGCCGCGCCACCGCGACGTAGGCCATGTGCCATATGCGCGGATCGCGGCGCTTGAGGTGGGCCGGAATCTCGGCCTGCCATGTTTTGTCGTCGGCGGGGACCACGGCGCAGAATCCGCGCACGGAAAAGGGTTTCGGGTTCATGACGTCACCTGCTCTTTTGACAGGGAGAACACCGCGGCGGCGTTGTTGCCGCCGAACCCGAACGAATTTTTCAGCACGCGCCGCATGGTTGCCGTGCGGTACAGGCTCGGCGCCGCGCCTATGGCCTCGTCGGCAACCTCGAAGCCGGCAGTGGGCGGCACGATACCGTCTTTCAGGGCGCGTACCGCGAACACCGCCTCGAGAATGCCCGACGCGGCGAGCGTATGGCCGAGCGTGCGCTTGAGGGAGAAGAACGGCGGCGGCTCGCCGAACACGGCCCGCATGGCCGAGATTTCCGACCGGTCGTTGTCGGGCGTGGCGGTGCCGTGCGAGGCGATCATGTCGATGTCTTTGGCCGCAAGCCCGGCCTCGCCAAGCGCGGCCTGCACCGCCTTCTGCGCGCCCGCGCCCGTGGGGTGCGGCGCGGTCATGTGGTGACAGTCGGCGGACGCGCCCCATCCGCTGATCCACCCGAGCGGCGCGGCGCCGAGCGCGTCGGCGGCCCTTTCCGATGCGACAAGCATGGCTCCCGCGCCCTCGCCGAGGCTCGTGCCGGCGCGGCGGCGGTCGAACGGCTTGCAGCCCGAGGGGTCAATGAGCATGAGGCTCGAAAACCCGCGGATGGTGAGCAGCGAGAGCGTGTCGGCCCCGACGGCAAGGCACGCGTCGAACACATTTTGCTCAACGAGCCGCTTTGCCATGCCCACCGCGTGCAGTCCCGTTGAGCAGGCGGTTGACACGGTGAAAAAACCGTTGAGCTCGAATTTTTCGCACAGCCACCCGGACGCGGCGCACGGTTCGTGATAGGCAAGTTCCTGCGCAGCGGTTGAGACGGCGTTCGGGTCGGCCTTGTACGCTTTGTAAAACAGCTCGGATCGCGTGATCCCGCCCACGGTGGTGGCGAACACGAGCCCGAATGACAGGCCTTTCCTGTTTGTGAAGGTTTCCAGCGCTTCTGACGCGGCGATGGCGGCAAGCGCGATGGTCCTGTTGGGGGATTTGAAATCGTCCCGAAGGTTTTGGACCTGTCCCGAGAGCGGTGCGGTTTTCAGGCCGGATTCGAAAATGGAAAGCGGGGTGAGGCAGTCTTTTCCCTTATAGATCGCGGCGCAGCCGGCGTCAACGCCGGAACCCGCCGCGCACACCGCGCCCGAGCTGATTATGGGAAGGGAGGCCAGAAAATTATTTCTCCTTGGGACGGTTTTCTTCTATGTACGCAGCAAGCGAGCGCACCGAGGCGAACACCTTCCTGCCAACATTGACATCCGGGATCGTCACGCCGTATTCCTTTTCGAGGAGCACGAGCAGCTCGAGCGTGTCGATGGAGTCGAGCCCCAGCCCCGCGCCCACGAGCGGCGCGTCCGCGTCGATGTCCTCGGGCTTGACATCCGACAGTTTCAGCACGGTGATGATCTGGCTCTTGAGCTTGTCGATCAATGCTTCCATCAAAATTCCTTATGGATTGAAATGCCCGCCTCGATGCCGCCCAAGGCCGCGGAAACGCCGCCGTTTATTTTCTGGACAAGCAACCTCGTCAGTTCGGTAAAATACAATTCCCCAGCGCCACCCCGCACCTCTTTGTCCGAATGGCTGAACGAGGCGTTGAGTCTGAATCCGAGGCCGCCGTTTTGATGAACGGTGTTCAGGAGAAACGCAAATGCCCGGTTTTGGCGCTCGATCGTCTGGTCAAGCAGCGGGGACTCGAAATCCTCCGGCTCAATCGCGTTGACCGACAGCACCAGCGCGGCGCTCGCCTTGCCATTGTCAAGCAGGAGGCAGGCAAGTTCAAGCGCGGTGAGTCCGCTCGCCGCATCGCCCGCACATACCCGGTTGGGTCCCTTGAGCTCAAAATAAATGGCAACGTCGGCGATGGCGGACGACGGAAGCGTCGCGGAGAAAACAGCAGGGCTTGGAAAACCGGCCATGACCGACTCCATGTAACGCAGGTCGGTGGACAGCGAGCCCGCGCGGATCCCGAGCGTGATGGCGGCGGTTTCTTTACTTTGGAGAGGATAGCGGGAAAGGATGAGCGATGACGCGCCAAAGACAAGCCTGTCGGAAAGGGAAAGCTTGCCGAAATTGACATATGGTTTGTCAAGCACCTGCCGCCGCGTGACGTCCTGCGCGCCCTTCTGGCCGCTTTCCCAGGGGATAACTCCTCGCATGCTGTAAATTCCGTCCGGAAGCAGGGCGGAAAAAGATTCGATGTAAAGAGGCCTGCTCATGCGGCCTCCGTCAGAACGGCCGCGGCGTTGATTCCGCCGAAACCTGCCGAAAGGCACAGCAGCGACTGGCCGCGAAGATGTTGCATCGAATCGGACACGGGGATTTTTTCGTCAACGCCGAGACTTGAAAATCTGGCAGTGGGAGGGACAAGCCTGCGGGCCAGGCATTCCGCGGCGACAAGGATTTCCAACAGCGAGCCTGCGCCGCTTGTATGGCCGATGGCACCCTTCATGGAAAAGCAGGGCGGAATTTCCTCGCCGAACAAGCTGAACAGCGCCTTTGCTTCCATGGCGTCGTTGTAGTTGGTGGCGGTGCCATGGCATTTCACGCCGCCGATGTCTGGAGGCTGCACGGCCGCATCCGCGAGCGCGGCCTGAGCGGCGCGAAAAAGCCCCTCGCCGGTGCGCGACGGCCCGGTGCGGTGGTTGGCGTCGTTTGAACTTCCCGCTCCAGCGACAATGATGTCGCCGCTATAAGGTTCCCTGTATGTCAAGAGCGCGATTGCCGCGCCGTCGCCGATGGTGAGTCCGTCGCGGCGGGCGTCGAACGGTTTTGCGCCTGCGGGCGACAGCGCGTTGAGCGAGTGGAACCCGGTGGCCACGAACCGCGATATGCCGTCGAACCCGAAAATAACGGCCGCGCTTGCGCGGCCGGCAAGAAGCATATCGCGGCCGACCTCTACGCCGGTCGCGCCTGATGCGCATGCGTCCGAAATCACGATGGCGCGCGCTGCGTTTATTCCAAGGAATTTTTTTGCATACTCGGCCTGCGAGGAAAGCAGGGGAAGGAACGCACCGGGCGGCTTTTTTGCGGTGCAATACTCTTCGAGCTGCGCAATGTCGCCCTTTGCCGCGCAGAAGATGAAAACAATATCTTTCTTGTCAATGGAGAATAAATCAATGGACGGCGCGAGCGCCTTTACGCTCGCGTCAAGGCTGCGCCACGAAACGTCCTTGAACGGCGCGTAGGCCACCGGCACTCCGAAGCACGGGCCGGGTATAATGGCGCTTGCGCCTTCAAACAGATCCGTGACGGTTTCCTCAAGCTCACCGAGGCCGCACAGGATGTTGCCTTGCTCCAGCACCACCGCTTTCTTCTGCGCCGTGCTCATGATTGCGCCGCCTTGATGAAGCCATGCGCCGCCTTTTCGTCCTTGCAGGTCACCTTGCATTCGAACAGCGCGAGATTGCCGAATTTTGTTTTCGTGGTTATTTCCGCGATCAGTTCGTCGCCGGCGGCCGCTGCTTTGCCAAAGAAGAAATCGTCTATGCCTGCGAGCACGCCACGTTTTATCGCCCCGCCGCTCGCCATTGCCTCGCAGAGGATCGCGGACTGGGCGCAGAATTCCACGATCCCTTCGGGAGAAAGGCCGGGGCCGTAATGTTCGTCGGGTTTAACGGTCCTTTTGCATTGGATGGTGCCTTTGTCAAATGAGAGTATCTCGTCAACGACAACGGCGGGAGGGCGGTGGGGAAGAAGGGATGCGACGGAGGGGAAGTTTTGCACGATAGTAAAGCCTTTTTGTTCTTATTGTGTTTTTTAAAATAATTAATAGAAAATTATGATGGGGGAAACATGCCGATACAATTGGAAATTTAAAATCAAAAAATGGGCGTTCCGCGGCTTTGCCGCGGCGGCCCTCCTTCCGGGCTCGGCTATTCGCCTCGTTGCCGGACCGCCCAAGTCGCCTTCGGCGAGGGGTCGGCCGGCAATGCGCTCCAGCGCACCACTCCAGTCCGGCCTAACGCCGGATAGAAGGTGTCATGCCGGATTTGTTTTAGTGTGGCAGTTAAAGAAACGAATGAAGGTGTCATTGCGAGGAGCCTTGTGCGACGAAGCAATCTCCTGAAGCATGGCTCACTTTGCTCTTGATCGATGATAAAGATAGAGGAGAGTTGACTTTGGGAGGGGGGGGTGATTTAGATTATAGACAAGAAGCAAGGTTAACTATCGGGGTGCAGCGTATGAAATCGGATATTGAAATTTATCATTTTGGCCTTCAAGCCACGATTCTATTGCTCGTGCTCGTAACCTTTCCCCGCGCGGCAGGTCAATGCCCGGAAAAATATGTTCCAAAATATTTAGAATCTCGGCAACCTGATATCTGTTACTTCCTCGTGTGCGCTGAAATAGATACCATGCGCTTTGTCTCAGCGGATACATTTAAATCAAACTATGTGCGGCTAAAAGACAGTGACAAGGTCGTAACTTCGTTATGGAAAGTTACGTTTAGGGATATTTTTATGGTTCGAGGTGCCGGCGATATTGAAGGTATAATTTATTATCGGGCAAGAGCGCTATACTCAGAAAAGCCGATATTACCATATTTGCATAAGAAACAAGTATACTGTTTAATGCCCACCGGCAAAGTCATGAACGATTCAACTTGCATGAATAAAATCGACACTTTGTTTTTATGGATCGGATATGATCCGATACTTTTTAAGAAGGGAGTCTATGAAGGAGATTCGTTCATTGATATGCCTCAAGAAAGAAGCATGGAGCATAAAATTGAAGAGGTTTATCGGAAACTTATGGTTGATAACACGGCTATTGACAAAAAGCGGTAAGAACTGAACCGAATTAAAGACAGTATTATACAGCTATGGAATATCGATAGTTTAGCCCATCGTAAAAATGCCCGATAAAACTCCTTTGTATGGGATCATATTAGTCAAATTTGTTCTCTCTTTAAAATTCCGAACCCGGCGCAAGCACCGGGCCACACGGTCAAATCTTCTTTATTAATTTTTTATCGCCGCGCAGCGGCATTCTACAGCGGTTGCGTTGCGAAGGTGCGGCGCCTCGCGAGCTTTAATGCGAGCGACCTCGCGCGCACCTTCGCAGGAAGGGGTGTGCCCCCGGATCGCCGGCGCCGCGCTGTCTCGATACGTGCCCACTAAAGTGTTCACTACTCGACAACCGCGCGGCGGCGGAAGCCGGGGGCCAGGGGAAACCACGGAGTGGTTGCCCCACCAGATTAAATGCCTTTAATTTTTAATCCGCAATCCCCGCTAAAAGCTATTTTTCAATATGTCCATCAAGCAACTTTCATCACCTGTTGCCATCATCAATTAAAAAGCGAAAAGGAAAATTAACCTCCCATGCTCGACCCGCAATTCATCCGCGACAACCCGGACCTCGTGAAAAAGGCCGCCGCTGCCAAGAACTGCAGCGTTGACATAGACAAACTGCTCGGGCTCGACGAGAAGCGGCGGCAAATCATCCGCGACGTTGAATCGCTCAAGAACACGCGCAACGCCAAATCGCCCGAAATCGCCAGGCTCAAGAAGGAAAAGAAAGACACGGAGCTTGCCGCGCTCATGGCGGAAATGAAAAATGTTTCCGATAAAGTAAAGGAGCTTGACGAGCAGCAGAAGGCGGTGGAAGGGGAGATTCGCGGCCTGTCGATATGGATTCCCAATATCCCGCACGCGAGCGTGCCGCACGGCGCCGGCGCGGCCGACAACACGGTGGTCGCCGAATGGGGGAGCCAGGCGGCGTTTGACTTTGCGCCCAAAGACCATATCCAGCTCGGCACGGCGCTTGACATCATAGACTTCCCGCGCGGCGCAAAGGTGGCGGGCGCGGGCTTTCCCGTGTACAAGGGCGCGGGCGCGCTGCTCGAGCGGGCGCTCATCAATTTCATGCTCGACACGCACACGCGGAAAAACGGCTACCGCGAGATATTCCCGCCGTTCCTGGTAAACGCCGACAGCCTGTTCGGCACGGGGCAGCTCCCCAAGTCGCAGGACCAGATGTATTACATCAACGAGGACCAGCTCTACTGCGTCCCCACGGCCGAGGTGCCGGTGACCAACCTTCACCGGGACGAGCTGCTCGACGCCTCGGCGCTGCCCGTGCGCTACTGCGCGTACAGCGCGTGCTTCAGGCGCGAGGCGGGAAGCTACGGCAAGGACACCAAGGGGTTTTTGCGCGTGCACGAGTTCAACAAGATCGAGCTTGTCAAGTTCGTGGCGCCCGAAACGTCGTACGACGAGCTGGAAAAACTGCGCGCCGACGCGGAAGGCATTCTCAAGGCGCTCGGGCTTGCGTACCGGGTGCTCATGCTGTGCGACGCGGACCTTTCGTTCGCCGCCGCCAAGTGTTACGACCTCGAGGCATGGGCGCCGGGCGAGAAAAAATTCCTCGAAGTGTCGTCGTGCAGCAATTTCGAGGACTTCCAGGCGCGCCGCATGAACATTCGGTTCCGGCCCAAGGCCGGCGAAAAGCCCAGGTTCGTGCACACGCTCAACGGCAGCGGGCTCGCGACCGCGCGAATACTTGTCGCAATACTTGAAACCTATCAGACGACCACAGGATCAATCAGAATTCCCGAAGTGCTACAGCCGTACATGCACGGGATGAAAGAAATTATAAAAGGTTGACAGTTGACAGTTGGCGGTTGGCAGCTGGAGCGTTTATGCGTTCCAGCGCTGATGGGTTGATGAGTTTAAGCGTTTCGAGATGATAATTTAATTGACAAGTTGTAAAAATGTAAGATGCAGGGTAAACGGTATCTATTTTATCGCCGCGTAGCGGCATTCCATAGCGGTTGCGTTGCGAAGGGGCGACGCCCTCGCGAGCTTAATGCGAGCGACCTCGCGCGCCCCTTCGCAGGAGGGGGTGTGCCGAAGACCCCGCAGGCCGAAGGCCGAGGAGGCTGAGGCCAGGGGGAAACGCGAAGCGGTGCCCCCACCAGTTTAAGAAAGAAAAATAAGAAAATGGCCAACCCAACCCTCTACCACCTCCTCATGCGCATCCGTCCCTTTACCGGGCGGTACGTGCTGCTGCTGCTGTGCATCGCCGGGTTCATCTGGTACGCGCAGTACACGCGCACCATCATCATGGAGCTTCAGGAGGAATCGGTGAGCGTGACTCAGACCTACGCCGAGCTCATCCGCACCGCCATCACCGAGCGCATGAACAACGAGGAGATGAACGTCATCTTCGAGGAGATCATCCGCAAGGCCAACATTCCCGTGATCATCGCGGACACGTCGTGGAACCCGGTCATGTGGCGCAACGTGATGAAGGGGCCGTTTTTCCACCGCACCGAGGTGGCGCCGCACGACACGTCCGCGGCCGCGGTCGAGCAGATACGGAAAAGCATCGTTGAGTTCAAAAAAAGCTACACGCCCAAGGTGCTTTACCTGAGCGAGACCAAGATGAGGCTCGGGTATCTCGTGTTCGGCAACAGCGAGCTCATCCACGGTCTGTCGCGGATGCCCTTTATTGAAACGGGGCTGGTCGCGGCGTTCATCTTCTTCGCCTTTCTGGGGTTCCACAACATCCGCGTCACGGAGCGGAGCAACCTGTGGGTGGGGCTCGCCAAGGAGACCGCGCACCAGCTCGGCACGCCCATCTCGTCGCTCATGGGATGGATCGAGTACATCCGCGGCGTCACCGACACCGACGAGCCGGTGGAGCCGGAGGAGTTTGTCAAGCAGGTGCACACCGTGACCGAGAACATGGAGAGCGACCTGTCGCGGCTGCGCAAGGTGACGAGCCGGTTCTCGCAGATAGGCTCGGTGCCCGCCCTCATGGCGTGCGACATCAACACGGTGCTCAACGACGCGGCCACCTATTTCCGCACGCGGCTGCCGTTTCTCGGCAAGCATATCGAGATCCGGCTCACGCAGGGCGAATTGCCGCAGATCACGGCGAACAAGCAGCTCATCGAATGGGTGTTCGAGAACCTGCTCAAGAACTCGGTTGACGCGATTGTCAAGGCGGACGGCCTCATCGAGATCAAGACGGAACATGTGGCGGGCGACCGCCTCGTGCGCATCACCCACACCGACAACGGCAAGGGGATACAGTGGGAGGACCAGAAGAAGATTTTCGCGCCGGGCTACACCACCAAGAAGCGCGGCTGGGGCCTGGGGCTCACGCTGGCCAAGCGCATCGTTGAGGATTACCATAAAGGAAAGATCTACCTTTTGTGGTCGCAGAAGGACAAAGGAACGGCCTTCTGCATCGATTTGCCGGTGGGAGTGGAAAAGTATATGGATAAAAAACAAACGCCTGACGTTACGGGCGGGAAGGCGTGAGATGAAGTATTTTATTTGTGAACTTTTTTGGATATTTTTTTGGATTGAAAGTCTCGTGCCTTTGGCGTAAATTGACAATTGCGGCAGTCAGCAGTTTACCGCGCGCCAGGCAGGACTGGAGGTCGCTCTGGAGAGCCCGAGTGCGAAGCACGAGACCGGAAGGACGGCCGCCGAAGCGAAGCGGCGGGGCGCCCAACTTCTTGTTAAAACTTGAATGAGACAAAAATCATGAGCGGCACCAGAAAAAAAGTCCTCTGGGCGGACGATGAGATAGAATTCCTCCGCGCGCACATCATGTTCCTCGAGACGCGCGGCTACAGCGTGACGCCCGTGTTTTCCGGCCATGACGCGATACACCTGATCCAGGAAAATCCAAAGGCGTTCGACATTGTCCTGCTCGACGAGCAGATGCCGGGCAAGGACGGCCTTACCACGCTCGAGGAGATAAAGGAAATGGTGCCCGACCTGCCCGTGGTGATGGTGACCAAGAGCGAAGAGGAGCACCTCATGGACGAGGCGCTCGGCAAGAAAATAGACGGCTACCTCACCAAGCCGGTCAACCCGAGCCAGATCCTTTCGGTGTGCAAGAAGCTGCTCGATTCAAAGCAGATCATCTCCACGCAGATCACGCAGAAATTCGTGCGCAGCTATTCCGACATCCGGCTGTCGATGTCGACCCGCATGACCGCGAAAGAGTGGACCACCCTGTTCGACAACCTTACCAAATGGGACCTCGAGCTGGAGAAGGTGGAGGACGAAGGCCTGCGCCAGGCGCACGCGGGCCAGAAATCGGACTGCAACACGGCGTTCGGCGATTTCATCGCGGAAAACTACGTGCAGTGGCTCAAGGGCGAAAACAACCCGCCGCTGCTCTCGCCGGGCGTGGTGGAGGCGTTTCTGGTGCCGCGGCTCAGGGAGGGCAAGAAGGTCTATTTCGTGGTGCTTGACTGCATGCGACTCGACCAGTACTGCGCCATCGAGCTCCTGCTGCGCAAGTACTTCGACATCGAGCGCAATTATTTCTTTTCCATCCTGCCCACGGCCACGCCGTTCGCGCGCAACGCGCTGTTCGCGGGCAAATTCCCGCTCGACATCGCGCAGGACTATCCCGAGCTGTGGAAAACGCCGTCGGACGACGAGAGCAGCCTCAACCGGTTCGAGCGCCAGCTCCTCGCCCGCAAGCTCAAGGGCTGCGGCCTGGACTTTGCCGACGACCCGAAGTACGTCAAGATCCTTGACGCATCGGACTCAAAGGAGTTCCTCAAGAAGATCGGGTCCTACGAGAAGGACCGGCTCGTGTCCATCGTGGTGAACTTCGTTGACATGCTCACGCACAGCCGCTCCACCTCCACCATCCTGCAGGAGATCGCGCCCGACGAGGCCGCGTTCCGCTCCCTCACGCAGTCGTGGTTCCAGTTCTCCAACATTTTCGCGATCCTCAAGGAGTTCGCGGCGCAGGACTGCACCGTGATCCTCACCACCGACCACGGCAGCACCCTGTGCACGCGCGGCACCGAGGTGTACGGCAGCAGGGAGCTTTCCAAGAACCTGCGCTACAAGTTCGGCGAGAACATCACCTGCGACGAGCGCCACGCGCTGTTCCTGAGCGATCCCACGGTGTTCAGGCTGCCCGCGTTCTCGCTCAATTCTTATTGCATCATCGCGCGGGAGAATTACTACTTTGTCTATCCCGACAAGTTCGAGAATTTCCAGAAGCAGTACCAGAACAGCTTTCAGCACGGCGGGATATCGATGGAAGAGATTATTATTCCGCTCGCGGTGATGAAGCCAAAATAAGGTTTTGGTGGGGCAACCACTCCGTGGTTTCCCCCGGCCCCCGGCTTCCGCCGCCGCGTACGTTTCTAAGGGCACGGCGTGCCGTGTCCCATGTGTAACAGCGCGGCGGAGGTGATCCGGGGGCACACCCCTTCCAGCGGAAACGTGCGCGAGTCGCAACGCTTGCGCATTGCGAGCGCCACGTTTCCGCAACGCCTTCTCAGCGGAATGCCGCTTCGCGGCGATAAAATTTTTTCTGAAGATTTTTCCCCCCTCCCTGATCCGGTGAAGGGCAGGGGAGAGGTCAAAAGGGAAAACGGAAAACAAGCCCATGCCCGAAAAAATCATCTCCCATTCGGTCGAGGAAACGCGCAAGGCGGGCGCACGGGTCGCAAGAACGGCCGGCGCCGGCGATGTGTTCGCCCTTACCGGCGAGCTCGGGACCGGCAAGACCGAGTTCGTGCGGGGGTTCGTGGAGGCGCTGTGCGGCCCGGCCGCGGTGCGGAGCCCAACGTTCTCTATTGTCAATATCCACGACGCGCCGGATTTTCCCGTCTACCACTTCGATTTCTACCGTCTCAAGAAAAAGGACGAGCTGCAGGAGATCGGGTTCTACGAGTATGTCACCGGCGGCGTCACCATCATCGAATGGGCGGACATGTTCCCGGAGGTGCTGCCGGAAAATGCGCGGCAAATTAAATTCATGGATAATGGGCAAAACGAACGGGTGATACTCTTGGATTGAATATATTCCCCCTAAAAAAATCCTTTTTTACCTCTTTTTATTAGTCTCTTGTGGTGTGATCAGCGACTGATACAATATGGTGTATAGTATCTGTCAATTTACGCGTTTAAGTATTGAATTTCTCATCCAATTACTATATAATAGATAGATGGGGAACCCTTTATCATTTTCGGCAGATCAGGACTGGATGAACAACAAGGCAGGCGCAACATGAGGATTGACAGATGGTGTACTGCGGCAATGATGGTTTTCATGGGGATGTTCGGATGGACGGCCACGACGGAGGCAGATGATTTTTCCCCGTGGAAGTATGCCAGCGACGTGAACCTCAACACGACCGGCCTCGGCGTTTCGGGCGACGTTGCCGGGTTCCCGGTGCTCATAAGATTATCCGGCACGACTTTCACCCCGAGCATATTTTCACAAGCCAATAGCGACGGATCGGACATCAGGTTTTCAAAATCAGATCATGTCACCGCGCTGCCTTATCAGATAGAGCGGTGGGACTTCGCGAATTCCGTAGCGGAGATATGGGTGAAGGTCGACGTGACCGGCGCCACCAACGGCGGGCAGACGCAGATAAGGATGTATTGGGGAAATTCGGGCGCGACGAGCCAGTCGAACGGGGCGAATGTTTTTAACAACGGGTATTTGGGTGCATACCATCTCAATGAAACAGGAAGCAACACTCCTAACGGATACGCCGACGCAACCGGCGTTTATTCCGCCACCGGATACAACATGGTGAGCGGCGACCAGGTTGCTGGACAAATCGCATTCGGTCAAAACTTTGGTGATGGGTATCATGGTAAATACCTTTCAATATTCGGAGGTACAACCGGAACAGGGTGTCAGGTAAACGTAACAGCTGTTGATGCTAACGGAGCAATTACCACTATCAATACTACTCCTGTCAGTGGCGGTACAGGTTATGCCGTGGGTGATTACCTTCTTGTAGGAAACAGTGCGAATGGGGGACAGGGAAATAATGGAGTAGTCAAAGTCACCGCAGTATCAGGGACTGCTGCTTCCACCCTCGCTTTTGTCACGTGTCCTCATCAAGGCGGGTCTGGGGGCGGAGGGAATGTGGCAACAGTAAATATTACCGCTCCTACTGGCGCAATCACTGCTGCAACTGTTGCAAATTACGGTGTTGCATATAATGTTGGTGATACCTTGCTCGTTGCTGGCGGCAACGGCGATGGAAAGCTACTCGTAGCAACTACAAATACAACGAACGGGGGACAATGGGGCTTCGGAGCTAAGACGGTAACCATACTCTCGGGGGGATCAGGTTATACTACCGCGAATGGAGTTTCTACCACAGATAAAAACTGGTATACCACTGGCACGAAGGCAACAACAAAACTCGGGCCGGGCCTTACTTTTGCAAGCGCCCCCAACTTCACGTTTTCGGCGTGGGCATGGTCTTCTGGGACCGCAGACGCAGACGTTTTGTTTTCATTGACAAAGGCGACCAACGGTAATTGTATAAAACTGAAACGGCACGATGCTAACAATTTAACGGTTGCATTCACGACGAACGGTGCAGAAACCTACACGACAAGCAATAACTTTCCCAATCCCTCTTCTTCATGGGTCCATGTCGGCTTCACAGTCACCAACACAGGTACCTGCGCCGTTTATATAAATGGAACCCCACAAGCCATTACAACAACGCCAACCGCCATTTCAACCGGCTCATATTATTTCAATTATTTGGGTTCAGACTATTACATGAACCCATGTCAACTGTTCCAAGGAAAGTTTAACGAGGCTGAAATATCAAATGTCGCCCGTTCCGCCGACTGGATGATGCTCGCGTATCAATCTCAGAAGACGGGCGCTTCCTGGTTTTCCTTCACCCCGATCGCCTCCTCTGCCCCGACCATTGTCACCCAACCCACAAATCAGACCGTCAGCGTCGGTTCTGTCGCCTCCTTCTCAGTTGTCGCCAACGGCGGCGGACTTTCATATCAATGGCAGCGCAGCAACGACGGCGGCTCGACATGGAACAATGTGTCGGGCGGCGCGGGCGGCACCACGGCCAACTACACTCTCACCACGGTCGCCGGCGACAACGGCGCCCAGTTCCGCTGCTATGTCTCCAATTCCTATGGCAACGTGACCTCGAACGCGGCCACGCTCACCGTTACCTGTACGAACCCTTCCATTTCCGGCAATCCTCAGAACACCACCGTCAACGCCGGCCAGACCGCGACCTTCACGGTCACGGCGAGCGGTTCGAACCTCTCGTATCAATGGCAGCGCAACACGGGCACCTGGACCAATGTCGGCACGAACTCCGCCTCGTACGGCTTTACAACCGCGTATCCCGCCGACAACGGCGCCCAGTTCCGGTGCGTGGTTTCCGGCGCTTGCGGGAGTCCGGTCACCTCGGGCACGGCCACGCTTACGGTGCAGTGCCCGCTTGCCACGATCACGGCCCAGCCGACCAACCAGTCGGCCTCGGGCGGAAACCCGGTCACCTTCAGCATCACGGCATCGGGCTCCGTTACCTACCAGTGGCTGCGCAGCGACAACAGCGGCGGATCATGGTATACGCCTTCGGGCACGACCACGAACTCCTCATACACATTTACAACTGCGTATCCTGCGGACAATGGCTCATGGTATGAATGTAATGTCACCAACTCCTGCGGAACCGTCACTTCTAATCACGCGACGCTCACCGTTTCCCCGGCCTGCGTTCCGCCGTCGATCTCGGCGGGGCCCGTGACCCAGACCATTCCGGCGGGAGACAATGTCACGTTCAGCGTGACCGCGACCGGCGACGGCCTCGTTTACCAATGGCAATACAGCACCGACAACGGCACCACGTGGAACCCATGGACCATCGGCACCGGGTACACGACCGCGACCCTCACCTTTGCCACGAGCGATGTCGTGAACGGGTATTATTTCCGCTGCCAGATCACCGGCACCTGCGGTAACGCGACATCGGGTTCGGCCGTTCTCAATGTATGCGATCCGCCCTTCGTGAGTCAGGACCCGCAGAACCAAAGCGTGCTGGCGGGACAGAACGCTTCCTTTACCATTTCCGCGGCCGGGCCGAACATCTCTTATCAGTGGTTCTGCGATTCCGGAAGCGGGATTTTTCATCCGATTTCCGGGCAGACAGGCACGATTTTATCGTTCACGGCCTCGCAATCCCAAGACGGCTACCAATATCTTTGCATGGTGAGCAATTCATGTGATTTCGTGAATTCAAACGAAGCCACGCTTTCGGTCTGCACGCCCACGGCCATCACTTCGCAGCCGTCAAATGTCAACGTGACCGCGGGGCAGCCGGCATCGTTTACCGTTGCGGCCATCGGCAGCGGAACGCTCACGTACCAATGGCAGTACAGCCTGAACGGCGGAGGCACCTGGGGCAATGTGCCGTCGGGCGGGACCGCGGCCACCTATTCATTCACGACATCGTCGTCGGACAACGGCAGTCTTTACAAATGCCTTGTCTCCAACGGGTGCGCGACGCCCGCGGTTTCGAACAACGCGACGCTCACCGTATGCACGCCGCCGTCGCTGGCCTCCCAGCCGGTGAACTGGTCTGGCGTGGCCGGCAACACCGCTTCATTTTCCATAACAGTCCCCGGCAACGTGACGAGTCCCTCGTATCAATGGCAGAAGAGCACCAACGGCGGGTCATCCTGGAGCAATGTGACGCTCGGCACCGGCGGGAACACGCCGTCGTACAGTTTCACCACCCAGGGAAGCGACAACGGCAGCCAGTATCATTGCGTCGTGACCAACTCGTGCGGCACGGCCACTTCGAACGCGGCGCTCGCGACGGTGTGCGTTCCGGCCTCGATCACGGGTAATCCTTCCAACCAGAACGTCATTGACGGCGGCGGCGCCACGTTCACCGTGACCGCGGCGGGCGGCGGCACCATCTACTATCAGTGGCAGCAAAGTACCGACGGCGGCAACACCTGGTCCATCATCGGTGGCGCGACCTCGGCGAGTTACGCCTTTACCGCCAACATCGGCGAGAACGGCTACCAATACCGGTGCGGCGCACTTGTCAATGGCTGCGGCGGCACGGCTTATTCGGCGGCGGCCGCGCTTTCGGTGTGCATACCTCCGGCCATCACCGCGAATCCGTCGAACCAATCGGTCAACGCGGGCTCCACGGCATCGTTCAGTGCAGCAGCATCGGGCAGCGGAACAATTTCATACCAGTGGCAGCAGAGCGCCGACGGCGGGTCGACGTGGAACCCGATAGGCGGGGCCACATCGGCAACCTACGGCTTTACCGCGGCGGCAAATCAGGACCAGTACCGCTTCCGGTGCCAGGCGAGCAACGGCTGCGGCAGCGCCGCGTTGTCGGCCGCCGCGGTGCTTACCGTGTGTTCGCAGGCCGCGGTGAGCGTCGGCCCGTCGCCGCAGAGCGTCACGGCCGGGGCGAACGCGACGTTCTCGATAACCGCCACCGGCACGCCGTTGATTTCGTACCAGTGGCAGGTGAGCACCGACAACGGCAGCACCTGGAACAACGTGACGAGCGGCGGTCTCGCCGCGACCTATACGTTTACAACCGCAACGGGAGAGAACGGGTGGCAGTACCGGTGCGCCGTGTCGACGGGCTGCTTTACAACCGCGTATTCGCCTGCAGCGCTGCTTACGGTGTGCACGCCGCCGTCGATCACCCAGCAGCCCGTGTCGCAGCCGGGCAAGCAGGTGGGCGACCAGGTGACCTTCACGGTGACCGTGCCGGCCGAGGTCACGGCGCCGGTCAATTACCAGTGGCAGAAAAGCACCGACGGCGGGACGACGTGGCCCCCCGCGCCCGGAGCGAGCACGTCGTCGTCGTACACCTTTACGGTTGCGAGCGGCGACGGCACCGCGCAGTTCAGGTGCTACATCACCAACGGCTGCGGCCAGATCTATTCCAACGCGGTCAACATCGGCGTGTGCACGGCCGTTTCCATCACGTCGAACCCGTCGGCGCAGAACGTGACCGCGGGCAACGCGGCGACGTTCACGGTGGCGGCCACCGGCGTTCCCGCGCCTTCGTATCAGTGGCAGGTAAGCGTTGACAATCAGGCAACGTGGAACAACGTGGCGCTCAACGGCACGTCGGCGGCCTACACCTTCACCACCGCGTCGACCGACAACGGCAGCTATTTCCGGTGCAACGTGACCAACGGGTGCGGCTCGCCCGCGACGTCGGCCTCGGCGCTGCTCACGGTGTGCACGCCGCCGTCGATCTCGCAGCAACCGACCAACCCCGGAACCGTGATCGCGGGCTCGCCGATAACCCTTACGGTCGCGGTGCCTGTGGTCGTGACGTCGCCGTCGTTCCAGTGGCAGCGGAGCCTCGACACCGGGAAAACATGGAACAATGTGGCGACCGGCGGGGCCGCCGCGTCGTACAACTTCACTTCGGCATCGACCGACAACGGAGTGCAGGTCAGGTGCATGGTATCCAATTCCTGCGGCACGGTGTATTCGAGCGTGATCACCCTCGCGGTGTGCACGCCCGTGGCAATCGCCGGCAATCCCGGCAACCAGAGCGTGACCGCGGGCCAGAACGCGACCTTCACGGTGACCGCGACGGGCAGCGGCACCCTTCTTTACCAATGGGACTACAGCGCCAACGGCGGCGCCACGTGGAGCAACGTGCTGTCGGGCGGCACGGCCGCGTCGCTCGTCGTGGCCACGACGTCGAACCTTGACGGATACAAATACCGCTGCAACGTGTCGAACGGCTGCGGCAGCCCCGCGGTCTCGGCGGCCGCCAGCCTGTCGGTGTGCACGCCGCCGTCCATCGCAACGCAGCCCGTGCCGCCGCCGCTCAAGAACGTGGGCGATCCCGTGACGATCTCGGTCACGGTGCCCGCCCAGGTGACGAGCCCCGCCTATCAGTGGCAGCGCAGCGGCGACAACGGCGCGACGTGGCAAAGCGCTTCGGGCGCGTCCGCGACCACGGCCACCTACACCTTCACGGCCGCCGCCGGCGACTTCGGCGCGCAATACCGGTGCGTCGTGAGCAACGGCTGCGGCACGGCAACGTCCAACGCCGTGACCCTTTCGGTGTGCACGCAGGCGGCGGTGACCGTTCCGCCCGCGCCGCAGAGCGTGACGGCGGGCCAGAACGCGACCTTCACGGTGACCGCGACCGGCACGCCGTCGGTATCGTACCAGTGGCAGTACAGCGCCGACACCGGCAAGACGTGGACGAACGTCGCGGTCGGCGGGACCGCGGCATCCTATACCTTTACATCCGCGACGGCCAACAACGCGTGGCAGTACCGCGCGGCCGTCTCCACCGGCTGCGGCACGGTGGTCTATTCGGCGGCCGCCCTGCTTTCGGTGTGCACGCCGCCGTCGGTCTTACAGCCGCCCGCGTCGCAGACGGACATGATCGGCCAGAGCGTCACGTTCGGGGTGGTGGTACCGCCCGAAGTGACGTCGCCCGCGTACCAGTGGCAGCGGAGCCCCGACGGCAACACATGGACAAATGCGACAGGCGCCACCGCCGCGACCGCCTCGTACACCTTCACCGTGGCGGCGGGCGACGACGGCGCCCGCTTCCGCTGCGTCGTCACCAACGGTTGCGGAACGGTGAATTCCGCCGCCGCGACGCTCACGATCTGCACCCCGGCTTCGATCACCATGGCACCCGTTGACCAGAGCACCGTGGCGGGCCAGAACGTTACGTTCTCGGTGGCGGCGGCCGGCAGCGCGCCGCTGTCGTACCAGTGGCAGACCAGCCCCGACAGCATCACGTGGAGCCCCGTTTCCTCGGGCGGGACGGCGGCGTCGTACACGTTCGCTTCCGCCACGAGCGAGGACCTTTCGTATTTCCGGTGCGTGGTGTCGGGCAACTGCGGAACGCCGGCGGTATCGCCCGGCGGCCGGCTGCACGTGTGCACGCCGCCGCATGTGGTCTCCCAGCCCGGCAACCAGGACAAAAACCTCGGCGACACCGCCGTGTTCGGCGTCACCTGCACCGGATCGTCACTGGCGTACCAGTGGCAGCGCAGCCCCACCGGCACAACATGGACAAATGCGACTGCCGGGACCGGCGCCGCCACCGCGATGTACCGGCTCGTTTCAACGGCCGGCGACGACAGCGCGCGCTTCCGCTGCATGGTGACCAACGGCTGCGGCAGGGACTCGTCGGCGGCGGCAATGCTGCTCGTGTGTTCTCCTCCGTCAATAGCGGCCCAGCCCAAGGACACCAGCGTGGTGACGGGCGGCACCGCCACCTTCAGGGTCGGCTTCGTCGGCACCCTGCCGCAGTACCAGTGGCAGAAAAGCAGCGACGGCCTCGTGTGGAACGACACCGCGGGCGCCACGGCCGCGGCGTTCGCCTTCACCGCAAAAGCGACGGACAACGGCCTGCGGTTCCGCTGCTACATCAAGAGCAAATGCGGCGACGTCATCTCGAACCCGGCCGTGCTCACGGTGTGCGACCCGGCGGCGATCACGGCCCAGACCGTGGCCAACGACACGCTGATCTCTGGCGCCACCGTGGTGTTCGGCGTCACCGCCACCGGAACCTCGCGCACCTACCAGTGGCAGAGGAGGGGAGCGGCCGACACCGGATTCATGGCCATTCCCGCGGCCGCCGCGGCCACCTACGCGTTCGTGGCACAGACGCCGGACAGCGGCGCGCGCTACCGGTGCTTGGTGAGCGCCTCCTGCGGCGCGCCCGCGGTAAGCGCGGTCGCGCTGCTCACCGTCTACGGCAGGGTGCACGCCGCCTTCGGCGCGGTCCCGGCCGCGGGCCAGGTGCCCCTGTCCGTTTCGTTCTACGATTCGTCAAGCGGCAATTTCTCGACGAGGGCGTGGGACTTCGGCGACAGCACCGTGGACACGGTCTCGAAGAACCCGGCGCACTCCTTCACGCGGGCCGGCACCTACACCGTGCGGCTCGCCGTGACCGGTGTGGGCGGCACCGACACAGCGTCGCTGTCGGTCTTCGCGTACAACCCGGGCGGCAACCCGATCCAGATGACGGGCGCCTATGTTACGCCGCAGAAGATCCGCGTCACCCTCACCGGGTACAACGCGATCGCGCCGCCGTCGCCGTCGGTTTCCGCGGATTCCGTGGGGCTCTGGTACACCGTTGCGTCGTGGCCGCAGACCCGCGGCCAGTCGACCTTCATAAAGTATTACACGCCGGCAGCGCTGCGCGCGGGCGGGGCCACGTTCACCGACGTCATCGACGTGCCCGCGCTCACCGGCAAAGACAGCGTGTACGGCATCATGAGCGACATTCTTTGGAGCGACCGAAAGACCACGCCGTTTGACAGCGGCAACGGTGCGCTGGTGCTCATGCGCGACACCATGCCCATCGCCGACTCACTCCTTATTTCGGGCGTTTACATTCCGGACGATACGGCCCGCATCTATCTCGACAACGCCGCCGGCATCGACACGTCGCGCGTGGACTCGGTGGGCGTGTGGTACAGCCTGGCCACCGACACGGTGAACTTCAAGGACCAGGCCTTTACAAAATGGTTCGCCGCCGCCGACGTGGTGAAGGCGGGATCCCGGTACGTGTACTCGATTGTCAACTCCCAGTTCAACAACGAGCAGAAGACCATGTACGCCGCCGTCGAGCTCCATGGCAAGAACGGCCGCTACAGCCCGCCGCTTTCGACGTCGTTTACCGTGGGCAAGCAGCGGCCGCACAACCCGATCCACCTCGCGGCGCATGCGCTGTCGGCCACGCGGATCAGGCTCACCTGGAACAATCTCGCCGCGTACGGGATCGAGCGGATGATCATCTGGTACCGCACCGGCTCGCCGGTGCCGCTCTCCGTTGACGTCACCTCGCTCCATCTGGACTCGCTCGTGCCCGGCGTCTCCGACACCGTCATCATCGGGAACAAGTTCAGCGAAGACACCCGGTACTTCTTTGGCGCACAGGTGTTCAAGGGAGGGCTGTGGTCGGCCATCACCGACTCGTCGAGCGCGACCGATTCAACGCTCAAGGCGGGCGACACGCTGCCGTACAACAGCGTGCAGGTGAAGAGCCTCGTCTTCGACACCTCGGTCAACCAGCTCAGGGTGTGCTGGAGCGTCAACATGGCGCAGGCCGAAAGCCTGCAGGTGGGCATATTGTACTCGACCGACGGCCCGCCGACCGTGAACACCGGCCAGCAGCAGGCCATCGACGTGCGGGCCGCGGGCGACTGCGCCTACGTTGCGGTGCAGGGCAACATCCTCTTCAACCACACCTATTACGTAGGCCTGTGGCTGCGCCGTTCCGACGGCGCGTGGACGCGGCCTTCGGCGGCCGGGTACGACAGCGTGCGCACGCCGTCGTACACCTGGCAGAACGTGGTATACTTTACAAAACAGAACGACACGGTGTTCGCCTTCAACAACAGCGTACGGCTGCTCAACACGCCGGGCGACTCGTCGGTGACGCACAACACGCTCTACTACGTTCCGCTCGACACCGCGGCGCTCGCCGGGTTCGTGCAGGCGGGCGTGGGCTTTACGTTCAAGAACAAGGACGGCGGCGTTCCTTTCTACATAGGAATCAGGGTCGATACGATCCCGCCGGGATACTCCCTCGCCGACGTGCGCATCTTCCACCGCACCGACGCCGGCGCGTGGCTCGTGGACGGCAGCCCGCTCGCCGTGGACACGGCCGGCCGGTACGTGTACGTGCTCACCAACAAGCTCGACCTGCCGTTCGTCGCCCTGATCGACACCACGCATCCGAAGCTGAGCGTGAACGCGGGCGCATGGGACCCGGTCCCGGCGCAGCACCCTTTTGCCGACACCATCGTGGTGCGCGACCATCTGTCCAATGTCTCGTGGCACTTCTACGCGGCAAAGGGAGGCTCGTCGCTTTTCACGAGCGACACCGCGCAGCTGGGCACCCTCTCCGACACGCTCGACACCATCATCGTCTCTGTGGACGGCCAGTACGCGAGCGTCGACAACGGCGCGCGCGCCGTTGTGTATGTTTTCGACGGCACGCACCGCGATTCCGTCGACCTGTCGCGGTCGGTGATCCTCGACACGGCCGGGATCGTGCGCACCGCGGCGCAGGACTGGACGCCCCTGAGCACCACCATGGTGCTTGACACGCAGGACGTCAAGCGGATCCTCAGGCCGCTTTCGTCCAAGAGCCCGTGGAAATACGATCCCAAGCAGTTCAGGCTCTTCCGCTGGATGCCGGGCCCCGCGAACGCCGCGAGCGCGTCGAAATGGACCGAATATTCCGACAGCGGCGCCGCAACGTTCGCGCTCGCGCGCGGCAGCCTGCTCTGGCTCAAGACCAGGGACATGGCCGCGCTGCCGCTCGGCCGCGGCGTCACCCCGCCCCTCACGAAGCCTTTCGCCGTGCGGCTTGGGCCCAAGACCTTCACCGATGTCGCCCTGCCGTTCAACTTCGACGTGACGCTGGGCGACATTTTCGCGGCTACCGGCGCGCTGCCGGTCGCGCCGGACTCGCTGCAGTTCTATTCCTGGCACAAGAACGCCGCGGGAAGGTACTGGACCGATGCGAAGTTCATCGCGGGCATCGATTCCCTCAACAACAGGGCGGCGACGCTCGCCGGCGGCGCGGGATTCTCGGTGTTCAACCCGAGCGCCGACACCCTCATGCTCGTGGTGCCGCCGCTGCCGCAGGCGATGTCGAACATCGGCCTGTCCAAGAAGCGGCAAACAACGGGCGGCTGGGCCCTCAGGGTGGTGCCCGTGCTCTCCGACGGCACGCCGCTCACCTCGTTGTACTGCGGCTTCGCGCCCGCGCGGGACGGCGGCGTGTCGTGGTATCCGACGGCGCCCTCACTTGTCAAGGCGTATGCCGCGGTATATGATCCTGCCGCGGGCCAGACGCACGGCAACGCCGTGGTCCATGCCATGCCGGACGGAGGCGCAGCGTACCTGCTCGTGTTCGGCAACGAGACCGACCAGCGGGCCGCGATTTCATACAAGGTAGAAAATGTGAAGACGCTGCCGCAGGGCATGAAGGCGCGGCTGTACAACCCGGCCGCCGATTCGGCCGCCGACGCCTCAAGTGCCGGCGCGACCGTGGCCGTGGATGCGGGCGGCCGGGAATACCGCTGGCTGTTCGCGGGCACCGACGCGTATCTCGCCAAGGTGCGCACCATCGCGCGGCCGGGCGTGCTGCGGTTCATGGGGACGTATCCCAACCCGTTCAGGTCGTTCGTGCGGATACGGTACAGCCTGCCGTACGACGGCGTGGACAAAGTAAAGTTCGTGATCTACGACCTGCGCGGCCGCGCCGTGTGGAAGACGCAGATAACGCCGGGCTTCATGACCGGCAGCAGCGAGCTCCTGTGGAACGCGCAGGCGTCCGACGGCCGGCCCGCGGCCGCGGGCGTGTACATCGTTTCGATGTCGGCGCTCGCGAAGACGGGCAGGCAACTGGGGGTGTTTAACGGGAAGATGACGTTGATAAAATAGAAAATAGAAATCAGATAACTAGAAAATAATAATTTGGTGGGGGAGGTTTCCCCCTGGGATGCGGCCGGGTACCGACGGTTGCAAGATTCACGCATCCGCTGGGCGCACCCGCGGAGATCGGTTTGATTGCTGATTAAAAATTCCCCTCTCCGATTCGGAAAGGGGCCGCCCGGAGGGCCGGGGTGAGGTCAAAGGAAAAAAGAAAAATCATGCGAAATACCGTTTACGTTGCAACTTTGTCACTCTGATACTCTGTTGCTATTTTTAATACTTTTTTGCCGAAGGGGATTACGAATGAGAAGAAGTTTTGGAATTTCCGCGATAGCCGTGGGTGCGGTGCTGGCATGGTTCACAATTGCGAATGCGCAAACGTATCCGGCGACGATGACGATACCGGTTACGTTTTTCGATTTTCATTCGGATGGATCATGCCCTGACTTTAATCCCGGGTGCGATCCCGGAGGCTCACGAAATCAACTTCCGTTTCTGAAGCTGGTTGCCGACACACTCGATAGCGATGGTCTGCCGGTGCGCGGAGACTCACTTCTATTCAGCTATTACGTTAACAAATGGTTCCGGCCTTGGCCGCAAAGCAATTATGGACAGGGAAGTGACTTCATGCGGCCGACGTATGGAGTGGGCGGTACTCCGGCGGCCTATGGTAAGACCGCTACGGTGGCAACTTATGATAAAGACACCTCTTACAAAAATATTGAAATAGACACCTCGCTTATCTTCACTTATGTTGCAAATTCTGACGGTCAATATCAAATAACAAGTGCGAATTATTTTCCGCTTAACGGAAAAGGTTTCGGAATTGATCCGAACACAAAGAATTGGGATTACTTTCATTTTAACAACGGTCTGGTGTGGAACGCCGATTATATAAATCCGACAACATTCCCTAACAATTACTCGTTTTCAATGCACCTCAATAGGAAATTTATTCTCAGGGCAGGGCTTACTTTCAATTTCAAGGGTGACGATGACGTTTGGGTATTCATCAATGGACATCTTGTTCTTGACCTCGGCGGAATGCACAACAATACTACAGGCGGTTTCAATCTTGACAATTGGTTTGCGCCTTTGCATCTTCAACTCGGGCAACCAGCTACTATCGATGTTTTCTACTGCGAACGCCAGGCAACGGGCTCCAACATCCAGATTACCACCAACCTCCTCAACGTTCCCTATATCGACCTGACCGTGACGCCGAAGCAAGATACGATTTCCGCGGGTGACTCCATTGTGATGCACGGCCACGTGGTTGACGAGCTCGGCCTCATAAACACCCATTCCGACACCGCAATGAAATGGAGGATAGAGGACGCAATCACCCACCAGACCACGGGCTTCAGGGAATATCTGAACAAAAGCTACCCGCCCTACACGGATTCCCTCAACGTTTTCCACGCGGTTGACGCATACCACTGGTACAACATCATCGTCTGGGTCGACCAGGTGCTCGGTCTCGGTGTGCTTGCCGACACCATTCATGTTTTCATCAGACCCAGCACGGCCAACCATCTCGTGATCGAAGCGAGCCCTAATCAGAGCGCCAGTCCCAACGCGGACGCGCCGCTGGGAACCATAACGATCCCCGGCAATGTCCTACACGACTCGGTCTACGCCGTATTGCGCGACAGGTTCGGAAACTTCGTGGGCCCCGCCGCGTCCCTTTCGCCGTGGACGTACGATCCAGCCTATGTGACCGCCACGACGGTCAACGCGCCGCTGGGCGAGGGCGACATCATGCGGAACACCAGCAACAACGGCACCACCACGGTCACGGCGCATCAGGGTTCAATGTCCGGTTCGGTGCAGGTGATCCTGTCCAATGTGTCGTATTCAAAGGTCATCATCACCGGCAGCAAGACCGCCACCACCGACATCGGTTCCATTTCGCTCCGCACCGACCAGAGCACTACGCTCTGGGCAAAGGCGCTCCGCGCCGACGGCAGCGGCATCTGGGACACGGTGCAGGCGCAATGGGGCGCCAGCCCGTACCTTAAATTCAGCGTGCCCCCGCCGTACGGATTTTCATGGGGCTTTCAGCCTGACACCGCCGCGTCGGGCAAGATTTTTATTTCCATGGGATCGCTGCGCGACACGATCAGCGCGGTTTTCAGCGTTGGCCTTCCCGCGAGCATGGCACTATATCCCAATTCCGGTGCGCCGGGCCAGGGTGGTAATAATGTTTATGGCCCGTCGGCAAACGCAACGGCGGGACAGCCGTTCCCGCTGTATGCCAAGATTTTCTCGAGCAACAGCGAATGGCTGAGCGCCAATGAGGGCGCGGGCGTTTCCGGATTTACCTGGACCTTGACAGATGCGCAGGGTAATCCCACCACGGCGGGAGCGATCACCTCGAACGGGTCCATCGCCTCGTTCACCGGCACGGTTTCCGGCAAGGCGGTGAAGGTGACCGCGACCTACGGCGCCATGAGCAAATCAATCCTGATCGCCATTCTGCCCGGGGCCGCGGCCAAACTCGTGATCGAGCCCGACGCCACGGGCGGCAGCGCGTATCCCAACGACCCGACCGGCGCCCACCGCGCGGGCACCGTCACCATCCTGGGAACTTCCACGAGCATTTCCGTGTACGCGGTGCTGCGCGACCAGTACGGCAACTTTGCCGGGTTTTCCGATCCGACAACTTGGACCAGCAGAGACCCGACCACGGTGCGTGACTCCGCGGGCAATGCGGCGATAGGCGAGGGAGTCTGCATCCGCAACGCCGCATCAGGCCAGACCTACATTGTGGCGCAGGACGGGACAAATCCATCCCTGCACGACAGCGTGCTCGTGGTGCTGAGCAGCATCTCCTACACGGCGCTGCGGATCGTGGTGCGTGATTCCACCAAGATTTCCGTCCTTTCCATGACCATAGACCAGGACACCACGCTCAAGGTGCAGGGCCTGCGCTCGGACGGCGCGGGCTGGGACTACGTGCCGGCGCAATGGTTGATTTCAGGCACATTTGTCAATCCGCCCGGAGCGCCCGGCGCGGCCTCGAGCTGGCACGTGTATCCGCAGGACACCGGCAACGGGTGGATCAAGGTGAGCATGGGCGGCGCGCTCCCCGACTCGGTGCGCACGCAGTTCGGGCCCGGCGCGCCCAAATACATCGTTCTCTATCCGGCCGCGGGCGCGCCCGGACCGGGCAACACCGCGTATTTCGACCCGACGTACGCCTATTCCGACATCGCGGGCCAGGCCTTCCCCGTGGTGGCCAAGGTGTTTGACAAAGCGGGAATCTGGCTCAGCTCTTACGAGACCGGCACCTCGCCCGTCGCGTGGAGCGTGTACGAATTCCCGTCCAACCATGCCACGCCCACCGGGAGCCTGAGCCTCGGCGCGGGGTACAGCACCTCATTTACGGGGCAGAAGGCCCAGAACGCGGTGTACGTGATCGCCGCGTTCACCGCAAGCGGCGGCACGTTCCGCGATTCAATACAGGTGCGCGTGGCGGCCGGAGCGGCCACGCACCTCACCATCGAGGCGGCGTGGGACTCCACGACGAGCCCCAACGCCGACAACCGCCTCGGGTCGGTCCCCTTTACCACCACGATGCTGCGGGACACGGTGTACGCCGTTTTGCGCGACGCGTTCGGTAATTTCGCGGGCCGCGCCACGGCCGCGTCCTGGACAAGCAGGAATACCGCGGTGGCGACGGCCTCCATGATCAACGCGGCCATGGGCCAGGGCCAGATCGTGCGGCAGGCGCAGAACGCCGCGAACACCTACGTGGTGGCGGCGCAGGGGGGCATGAGCGATTCGGTGCAGGTGATACTCCCGAACGTCGGGTATTCGCAGATCCAGATCGCGGTGCGGGACTCGTTTACCATAGACACGCTCCACATGCGCACCGACCAGGACACCACGCTGTTCGCCCGCGGCCTCCGCGGCGACGGCAGCGGCATCTGGGACGCCGTGCTGGTGCAGTGGTCGGCCAGCGCGGGCCTTGCGTTCAACAATACGCCGCCGTCGAACACGAAGTGGTCGTTCATGCCCACCACCGCGACATCGGGGAAAATCTACATCACCCTCGGCGCGCTCGGCGATTCCATCGTTGTCTTATTTGACAAGGGCCTGCCCAAGGCCATGGCGCTGTACCCGGCCGCCGGACAGCCCAACACGGTGGGCAACGCCGCGTACGCGCCCGCGGTGAACGCGGTCGCCGGAACACCGCTGCCGCTCTTCGCGAAGCTGTTCTCCCAGAGCGGCGAGTGGCTCAACTCCTACGAGCGCTCCGACGCGCCCATCACCTGGACGGTGCGCGAGCTGTCGGGCGGGACCAACTCCGGATCGCTTGACAAAAGCACAGGATCGTCCGCGAATTTCACGGGCGTCAAGGCCTACCAGACCGTGCTCGTGACCGCGACTTTCATGCAAAACGGCATGGTCATCATGGACTCGGTCGCAATCACCATCCAGCCCGGCGCGGCGGCGCGGCTCGTGATCGAGCCCGATGCCACGGCGCCCACGGCCTATCCCTACGACCCGACCGGCGTGCACCGCGCCGGCCAGGTGACCATCGCGGGAACGGCGCAGAACCTGTCGGTGTTCGCGGTCCTGCGCGACAACCTCGGCAACTTCGTCGCCTTCTCGAACCCCACCGCCTGGACCTCCCGCGACGCCGCGACCGTGGGCGTTTCGGCGGGCAACGCGGCGCAGGGCGAGGGGGTACTGCACCGCAACGTCCAGACCGGCCAGGCGTGGGTGGTCGCGCAGGGCCAGGGCTTCACCGACAGCGTGCTGGTCATTCTGAGCACCGTGTATTACACCGCGCTGCGCATCGTGGTGCGCGACTCGACGAAGATAACGAATGTGCTTATGTCAATAGACCAGGACACCGTGATCAAGGTGCAGGGCCTGCGCTCCGACGGCGGGGGCTGGGAAAACACGGCCGCCGCGTGGACCGTGTCGGGCAGCCTGGGAGGCGCCGTCGCGCTCCCCGGCACCGCGGTCTCGTGGCAGATCGTGCCGTCCGACTCCGGATCGGGGTGGGTAAAGGCGAGCCTTGCCTCCGCCACGCCCGATTCCATATTGCTGCAGATCACGCCCGGCGCGCCGCGCACCGTGGTGCTCTATCCGCTCGACGGCCCGCCCGGCGGCGCCAACACGCCGTATCCCGGCCCTTCCTTCGTGCTCGCGGACTCCGCGGGCCGCGGCATGCAGCTGGTGGCCAAGGTGTTTGACAAAGCGGGAATATGGCTTTCGGGCTACGAGCGCAGCACCGCGCCGGTCGCCTGGACCGTGATAGAGCTTCCCGGCAACCTCTCGCTGCCCACGGGCGGCCTGAGCCTCAGCGCCGGGTACAAGACCGTGTACACGCCCACCAAGGCGGGGAATTCGGTGTACGTGGTCGCGTCGTTCAGCGAAGCGGGCGTTTCGTGCGCCGACACCGTCGCCTTGCGCGTAACGCCCGGACCGGTGCAGCACATGGTGATCGAGGCCAGCCCTGATTCAACGGTGAGCCCCAACGCCGACAAGCGCCTCGGCTCGGTCACGTTCACCAGCAGCATGCTCAAGGACAGCGTGTACGCCGTGCTGCGCGACCAGTTCGGCAACTTCGTGAGCCACGCCACGGCGGCGTTGTGGCTGAGCCGCGACACGCTCGTCGCCACCGCGACCGGAGCCCGCGCCGCGCTCGGCGAAGGCGAGATAACGCGCCACTCGATCAGCAACACCTCGACCTGGGTCGTCGCCGCGCAGGGGTCCTGGATCGACTCGGTGCAGGTGATCCTCTCCAACGTGACGTATTCGCAGATCCAGATCGTGGTGCGCGGCAGCGTGCGGATCGACACGCTGCAGATGCGCACCGACCAGGACACGACGCTGTCGGCCATCGGCCTGCGGTCGGACGGCAGCGGCATCTGGGACGACATCCAGGCGACGTGGGGGAACACGTCGGGGCTGTCGTTCAACAACGTGGCGCCGCCGAGCGCCACGTCGTGGACGTTCTCGCCCGTAAACCCGGCAACGGGGAAGATCTTCATCGTGTGGGGGAGCGGAAGCCAGCAGGTGAGCGACACCGTCACCGCGATATTCTCCTACGGCAATCCCGTCTCGATGGCGCTGTACCCGGCGCCGGGCGCGCCGGACGCCAGCACGAACATGGCGTATCCCGCCACCGTCACGGTGGCCGCGGGCACGCCGCTGCCGCTTGTGGCCAAGCTCTTCACGCAGGGCGGGCAGTGGCTCTCCGGCTACGAGCGTTCCGACGCGCCGTTTGCCTGGACCATCACCGAGCTTTCGGGCGCCACCGCGTCGGGCACGCTTGACAAATACACCGGGTTCTCGGCGACGTTCACCGGGTTCAAGGCCTACCAGACGGTGCGGGTGACGGCCACATTTACAGAAGGGAACATCACCCTCACGAAGGCGATCGCCGTCACCATCACGCCCGGCCCCTCCGCCATGCTCGTGATCGAGCCCGACACCACGGGCAGGACCTCGTCGCCCAACGCGCCGGATCGCGCTGGCCAGGTCTCCATCATGGGCACCGACACCACGCTGGACGTGTTCGCGGTGCTGCGCGACCGGTACGGCAACTTCGTCGGCTTCTCCAATCCCACGACATGGCTGAGCCGCGACACCACGCAGGTGGCGGCAAAAAACGGCGATCCCGCCTTGGGCACGGGCATCATGGTGCGCAGGACCAATACGGGCCAGGCAATCGTGGTCGCCAAAGACGGCAAGACCCCGGCCTTCACCGACAGCGTGCTCGTGATTCTCTCCAACGTCAGCTACACGGCGCTGCGCATCGTGGTGGGCGACTCGACCAAGATTACGTCGCTCGCGCTGGCGATCGAACGCGACACTACCCTGCGCGTGCAGGGGCTGCGCTCCGACGGCCAGGGCTGGGAATACGTGCCGGCCGGCTGGGCCATCACAAGCGGGCTCACCACCGTGCTCGCGCCGCCCGGCGCCGCCAACAGCTGGGACGTGTCGCCCACCGACACGGGCAGCGGCATCATCAGGGTGAGGCTCGGCTCGGCAAAGCCGGATTCGATACGGGTGCAGTTCACCACGGGCACGGCGCGGTCCATCGTGCTGTATCCCGCCGCCGGCGATCCCGCAAACCAGCAGCCGTATCCGGGCGTGAACCAGGCCGTGATCGATTCGGCGGGCATCGCCCTGCCGGTGTACGTCAAGGTGTTTGACAAAGCGGGAAACTGGCTCGCGTCGTACGAATCGGCGTCATCGCCGGTCACCTGGTCCGTCGTCGAGCAGCCGGCCAACACCGACGTTCCCACGGGCAGCTTTACTCCCGCGAACGGCTACGTCACCGTGTACGTGCCCACGCGGGCGAACAACACGGTCCTGCTCATCGCCCTGTTCCAGCAGAACGGCCAGTCGTATGCCGACACCATGAAGGTGGCCGTGGTGGCCGGAAGGCCCAACCATCTCGTGCTGGAGAACGATCCGCGCATGGAGGCGAGCCCGCACAAGGACAATCCGGACACGCTCGTGCAGATCCCGAGCTCGGTGAAATACGGGTTCGTGTACGCCGTGATCCGCGACCTGTACGGGAACTACATCCAGGCGTCGCAGCATACCGCGTGGACCAGCCTCGACACCGCGGTGGTGACCGTGGCCGACGGCCAGAAGAGCCAGGGCGAGGGCGTGATCGCGCGCGCCGTGTCCGCGCCGCGGGACCGCGCCCAGGTGATCGCCGCGAGCCTCGACTATCCGGGACTGCGCGACACCACCACGGCCCTCGTGCTGCAGTACTACTACGTGGCATTGCGGATCGTGACCGGCGGCGGGCCGGCGCCCATCACGGGCCTTGTCATGAACACGAACCAGGACACCACGCTGATGGTGCAGGGACAGCGGTCAACGGATTCGGTGTGGGAATACGTGTCGGCGAAATGGGAAAGCTCGCCCGGCCTGAGCATCGTGCCGGCCGCGCCGGCCACCGCCCAGAGCTGGACATTCTCTCCTGACAAGCCCGACACCGCGGGCGGCACCATACGGGTGACGCTCGGCGGCGACACCGTCACCACGAAGCCCGGTTTCATCACGGTGAAGTTCCTGGTCGGGCCGCCCGTGTCCATGGAGCTTTCGATCCTCACGCCGCCGGCGCAGCGCATCGTGGGCGACACCATGGTCGCCGTGGTGCGTGTCATGAACAAGGACGGCCTCGTGCCCGGGACGTGGTGCGGCACCGTGACCTATCAGAACGCGCTGGGCAGGGGCGGCGCCTCGCGCCCGGCGCCCGTCGTCATCGGCGACACCACGGTGACCATGGGATCGGACCTCGGGGAATGCTTCCGGGACGGACTTGACACAATAAGATTCGTGCTGTACTACGCCCCGCCGGCGGACCAGGACAGCCTGGAAAAGATCACGGCCGCCATGGCCGGCCTGAGCGCCTCGTCGGACGCCTTCACCCTGCACCCCGGAGCGCTGTCCAGCATCGCGCTCGAGGACTTCAACGGCAGGGACCTCGACTCGGTCCATCTGGATTATCCCAACGGCTCAAAGCTCATCATCGCGATGGGGTACGACCGTTTCGGCAACCAGGTGGGCGAGGAGGCCAGCGACTGGACGGTCAACGGCACGCTGCACGCCGTCGACGGCGGCACCGGCGTGGCGCGCGTGTTCTACACCGCCGGCAGCGTGAAGAACGACGAGAGCGGCTTCATCTTCGCGGCCGACACGGCGCCGACCGGGATGAAGCTGCTTGACAGCGTGCGCGTCACCATCACGGGCCCGGCCACGCGCCTCGTCAGCGCTGTGACGCAGGACGTCAACGGCGACGGCTACCTCGACCACATCGTTTTGTATTTTGACAAGAACGTCACCTGGCCCGACTCCGGCGTGTCCTTCACGTTCTCCGGGACCTATCAGGACCCGGTGACCGGCGAGAAGGTGACGTATTTGCTCACCGTCGACAGCGTGACGTCGAAAAACGGGACCGCGACCGATTCGGTGTTCGTGGTGAGCCTGGTGGAGCCGAAGAGCGGCGACCCGCTCGCCCGGTACCCGCAGACCGGCTGGACGCCGTCGATCACCGTCACCGGGCTCGCCGGCGTTTCGCCCATTGTCAACGTGCAGGCGGCCGACGGCGCGGGCCCGGTGATCTGGGCGGTGACCAAGACCATCGGCAGCCCCGGCTCGCACACGCAGGACAAGGTGACCGTGACGTTCTCAGAGCCCATCGGCACCGACGGCAACAATTTCAACACCAGCCTCCTGCCCTCGGGCGTGATCCGGGTGTGGGAGGACTCGGTGCTCGCCAGCGGCAAGGACACGCTCATCGAGGTAACCACCATGCTCAACGGGATATCCAGTTTCTTCCGCGTCGATTCGGGCGTCTCGGTGGAGTTCTACATGACAAACGGCAATGACCTCACCGCCAAGTACTGGCTGAGCCTCGCCTCCGATTCCGTGGGCAAGAGCCTGTCGGACCGGGCCGCGAGCGGCCAGGTGAACGCGCCCGCCGCGAACAACCGGCGCGTTGAAGTGGTGGTGCAAAGCCTGCCGGTCAAAGAGATCAAGAGCGTGCCGAGCCCGACGTCGCCCACGTTCGTCCGCGAGCGGCCCGGCGTGCTCAACCTCATGTACCAGCCGCGCGCCCGGGACTGGGTGCGCCAGGACGGCGCCGGCGCGGTGCTCACGTTCACCATTGTTCCGGCGGCGAACCAGACCATCACCGCGAAGCTCGCCATCTTCGACGTGATCGGGAACCTGGTGACGTCGGCGGACAGCTCGAATTCGACCGCCGGGATCGTACCGCCCGGGTGGGTGGTGTCGTCGTCGAGCACTTACGACTTCGACATTTACTGGAACTGCTCCAACAGCCGCGGCATGAGATGCGCGCCCGGCGTGTACCGCACCATCCTGATGCTCAAGTACACGGATACCGTGAAAAAGACATCTACGTATTCCACGCTCCAGGGCACGGTGGGGATAGCGGGGGGGAGGTAAGGTTTATTAGTTTAATTTGTCAATATTAAGGTTTTTGGTGGGGGAAGTCTCCCCCTGGGGTGCGGCTTCCGCCGCCAACGCATATCATTAAATTTTATTGCAGGGACACGGCATACCGTGTCCCTTTTTATTTCCAAATAAACAATGTTGAAACAGGGCGTTGGCGGCGGCGATCCGCACCCACACCCCCTCCTTGGCGCCGGAGTCCTGTGGTTTGCGGAAACCCGGGTGGCTCGCAGTCCGCCGGCGGCAGGTCAAGCTTTACACGGCGGAAGAAGAGAATAGTATATCGGCAAAGGATAGATGCGCGTATTGTTAATCAATAATCATTCTTTTAACCCCTCCGCCTCCGGCGGTCTTCACCTTGATAAGCGGGAAGTGTTTGCTAAAGATCTTTGTATTTAAATTGATTAGAGAGGTGCGGCTTAAACTTAGTGCCGCGCGTTAGGGGCGACTGCAGGCCGCTGCTGGAGCGCGGTGCTGCCCGGACCCCGCCGCGTTTCGCGGCCTCGGGCCGTGGCAGCCCGAGCCGGAGGCGAGACCGGAAGGAGAACCGACCCGGCCGTAGGCCGGGGAACGTCCAATTTTATTTTTCATCTTCTTTCTTTTTACACTCTATTATCACCTCATGAATCTTCGACCTCCTCACCTTCGCGATCACGAATTCGTAATTCGCCGTTGAAATGCGGACGTTTCTTGCGACCGCCTTTTTCGACTGGCCGCGGATCCACGCGTCGACCGTGGCGGGCTCGTCCGGAAAATCGGCGCACACCTTGAGTCTGAGCTCGCTCATGGGGGTGGCGCCGCCAGCGAGATAGCGGCCCTCGGGAAGGGCGCGCACGAACCGGGGGAGAATGTCGAACTCGTCCTGGATCTCTCCGAACACCTCCTCGATGATGTCCTCGAGCGTGACCAGCCCGCTCACCTTTCCGGCAGCGTCGCGCGCGACCGCGATGTGGTGGTGGCCGAGTATCAGTTTGTTAAGCACGGCGGAGGCGTTCTCGGCCTCGTCCACCGAGAGCATGGGCCGCATGATGCCGCGCAGCGACGGGTCCTTGGGGTTGATGTGCAGGGCGATCACGATGTCCTTGAAGTTGACATAGCCCACGATGCGGTCCATATCGCCGCCCTCCACGATGGGGTAGCGGGTGTGGTAGTGCAGGTGCGCGGCGATGAGCGCGTCGGTAAGCGACATGGTGTCGGAGAGGTACTTTATCTGGTCGCGCTTCATCATGATGTCGGCCACCTTGGACCGCGACAGGCCGATGCTCCGCATCACGAGCCGCGCCTGTTCTTTACTTATGAGATTGTTGAGCGCCGCGAACCTGGTGAGCACATTGATGTCGCCGAGCGCGTCCGCCGCCGTTTCCCTGCGCCTTCCGGTAAAGGGCCGGGTGAGGAACTGGGTGACCCAGACCACCGGCGTCATCCCGATCACCACGGTTTTTATCGGTATCCCGAACCACATGGCGACGAATTTGTTGTATTGGTAGCCGAGCGTTTTCGGCAGGATCTCGGACCACAGGATGATCATCAGGGAGAAGACGATCGAAAACAGCCAGACCCATTTGACGCCGTACAGGTCGCTGAACATGGTGCCGCACAGCGCCGCGCCCACGGTGTTCGCGAACGTGTTGATGATGAGGATGGTGGCGATGGGCTTCTGGATGTTGTCGCGGAAATCCCTCCAGATGGAGCCGATGAGCTGGCGCTTCTCGGAGATCTTGGCGATGTCGGCCAGCGACAGGCTCATGAGGCACGCTTCGAGGAGCGAGCAGAAGAACGAGGCCGACATGGTGATGACGACGGTGATGATGAGCAGGGTCACGGATGCTCCTTTATCATTCTTTTCCGGATGAATTAATGAAGGTTTAGCAAGAATGAAAATATAGTTAATGTTGCGTTGATTTTCTTTTATTTGGTGGGGGAAGCCGCATTGAAAATCCATTGATTCATGTTTGTTTTCACCAAGATTTTTTGTGGGGGAGGTTTCCCCCTCGCTGCGGCCCGGCCGTGCTCCAAAATTTATCACCTATTCCGTATCCGTAAAGCACGCCCGGTCCTCCGCCACCCCCTCCTGGGTGCGGCCGGGTACCGGCGGTCACAAGATCCATTCATTTGTTGGGCGCACCCGCGAACGGCGGTTGTTTAGGGAGAATGACAGATAGGCGGAAAATCATGCGGAAAAGACAGGATGATGTTTCGCGCCAGTGCGGACCGTAGGGTGGGCCAGAGCGAATTGTTACTTCGTTCCGTGAAGTAAGATAGTTGCGCTTCGCGCATTTTATCATGCCGTTTGCCTCATGCCAGCTCCTAGAAAGAACTGCGATTCTGCGGGGCATTTAAATCTTTTTAACATTTATTTTATCACGACTCGCTTTACCGTTTGCCAAGTACCATCGCCCGATATTCTCCAGATATATACTCCCGCCCGCAACCCGCCCTCATGCAGTGCAAAAGACCTGTTCATGCCGTCGAGGCTTCCCGAATAGGCCAGCATGCACCGTCCCGAAACATCGTACAGCCTGCCGATTACCTTTTTGTCAAACAGCGGGCCGCGTGCCGTGCCTTGGATGACCGCCGCCGCGCACGATGTGCCGTCATAGCGGAGCTTTGCGGGGATGTCGTTTGCCTGGCCCGTGACGTCCGGGCCGATCGGCGGCCAGGGAATGTTGTCGCACCACCAGGACGGCTTTGAGGCGTAATACATTGAATTTGTCAAGGCATGGTCTGCGCCGCCTTCCCAGAACGCAACGCCGTTGGTCTTGTAATCAAAGTTGCCGTGGTTCAGGGACGTGGCGTCCGTGCTCGGAATGGTTCCGCTCGCGCCGCCGTAACTGTACACCATGGGTGCGGTTGGGCTCGCGTATGAATTGAATCCCCGCAGTGTCGCGGCCGGCCAGGCAGTGTGCATGCCAGTGACGCCCAGCACGTTGCCGACAAAGCTGTAATAGGTGTTCAGGGGATAAACGTCAACGGCGACGTAGCCGTCGGCCGGGGGAAAACCCGGGACGCCCGCACCGGTTTCGTCGCCCCACAGCCAGTTCCTGAAGAACACGAAATGCGACGACGTTCCCCAGAAGTTGTCGGCCGCGATGTGGGAGATGATGTTCCCCTCGAAAAGGTTCATGTACGGGTGCGCGCCGTGCGAGGTCCGTGCGGAGCCGAGATATGTCAGGTCGTCGGTGAAATTGTCGTCCATGTAGTTGTACAGCACCGCCGTTCCCGACCCGCCGCCCTGGTACACGATACTGTGGCGGTTATGGCGCATGACGTTGTTCTCCACCTTGTGATCGCTGTTTACAAACTGGAAATACACGCCGTAATTGGCGCCGCTCGCCGACGACCTGCCGTCGTGGAGGGAGCACTCGCGCACCTCGCAGCCGTACGAAAAGTCAAGCTCGATGTGCGCGGAGCCGCTCGAACTGCCGGTGTTGAAGGTCTCCACGTTCTTCACCCAGCAGAACAGCGCGCCCTGCAGGGTGACGAGCTGGCCCGCGCCCCGGTCGGCGACGCCCGACACCTTGAAATCCTCGAAGCCGGCGTTTTTCGTGGGAAACGTATACTTGCGGTATTGGGGATTGGTGAACAGGGTGTAATACAGCGGCCTGCTCATGAAGATCGACGAACCGTTTTTGGCGTTCACCCGCACGATCTGCTGCATCAGGTGATAGCCGGTGTTGTCCGCGCACCAGGTGCAGTGGCCGTCCGCGCCGTTGGCGGTCACCAGGGTCGAGTCATCATCGGAAAAAACGGAAATCCAGTCTCCGGCGTTTACCGTGCCTGAAGCAACGGCGAGCACCGTGTCGCCTTTTTTCGGCGCGCCGGCGAGCAGGTACCCGGGCGAATGCGCACCGTACGAGGTGGCCGGGTCAAGATGCACCGAGGTCGAAAAGTTCTGGGTTGTCAACCAACCGTTTGCGCCGAGATTGATGAACGTCTTGTCCGGCCCGGCGCCGCGCAGCGCCACGCTGCTCCTGAGCCGCACCGTGCCGTTCACGTAATAAGTGCCCGCCGGAAGATACACCGCGGTGTTGTCAGCGGCGGAATTAATGCAGGCCTGGATCGCAGGGCCGTCGTCGGTAACGCCGTCACCGGCAAGGCCGGTGCAGTTGACAGAAGGGTAAACAGGGAGAATGCCGTTGTTCCACAGGTCGGATCCGGCGACCCAGTGGATCCGGCGGCAGCCTGCGGGGCAGGAGTTCGGGTCGTCGGGGAGGGAATAATAGGCGAAGGCGTGGGAGGGAATGCAAAGAATTATCGCCGACATAAAAGATGATACGAAGTAAAAGGAGATAAAAAAGATATTTTGCCTTGCCGACATGAAATCCTCCCGTGTTTACTTTCCCGGCGATTGATCCTTTGTCAACTCCTCCGTCAAATGCCCATACGCCTTTTCATTCATGTGTATGCCGTCATCCGAGAGTTTTTCCGATTTGATTTTCGGAAGGAGTATGCTGTAAGCATCCAGCAGCCGCACCTTATATTGGCCTGCGAGCCGACGGATCCCGTCGTTGATCTTCGTCTGGCAGCCGTCTATCTCCGGCCGGTAAAGAACGCGGTACATCAACGGCAGTTTGAACGCCGGCGGAATGGTGGCCAGCACGATCTCGTCAAAATGCCCCTGATGATTTTTGATGATCCCCTCTATTGACAAAAGGCATTGCTCGACGATGGCGTCCCTCCGCTCGAGATTGGTGCTTATGCTCTTGACGTCATTGCCGCCGGCAAAGATGATCAGCATTGCTCCCGAGAGTGAATCGCGGTAACGGTCGGACCGCAGGCGTATCTGCACCGAGGTCTGGCTCGGAATGCCGAGGTTGAGCACGTCGCCGCCGGGGTATCTCCAGTTCCATGCGTGAGAGTCGCCGAGAAGCACAACGGCATGATGGCCCTTGGCAATTGCGTCGAGGTTCCATGCCTGCCCGCCGATGGGGTCCAAACGCGAATCGTTGTATTTGTCAAGTGCCGTAACGGCGATGTGATAGCCGTAGAAATTGGCGGCAAGGGAGAAGAGAAGGACGAAGGAGAGACCGGTGATGAGGAGGGGGAGAGGTTTGAGTTTCATGGTTTAAATAATATTCCGTGTAAATGGTTCGGCATTACGATAAATTCATCCAAATCAACATGGGGATATTGTTCCGCCAACCATTGCCATTTTTCCCGGACGATATTTCCGTTTTGATTCAGGAATAATTTTCCGTTGATTATTTCATATCCGGGTAAACGAATGGAATGGCGATGATGGATTGAAGGATTAAACGGCATCGTTTGCAGAAAATGAGAAATATTATTTCCCTTTTTTCGCCCTGTATTCCTCCGAATATTTTCTCACCGCGTCAAGCAGCCCCTTGTCGATGTTCTTGAGGTAGCCCTTTTCAAACCCGCCCTGCACCGCGGCGCGCCACGCGTCTTCGGCCGCTTGGGGCACGGGGTTCACCGCGAGGCCGTATTTCTTCATGACCGTGACCGCCTCGTCGTCGGCCTTGAGGATGTCGGCCTGCATGTCCGCGCCCACCTTCTGCGCGGCGGAGTCGAGCCTGGCGGCGAGGGCAGGGTCGAGCTTGGCCCACGCGTTTGCGCTCACCACGATGCCGCCGATGAGCGGCGCCCATTTCATGGCGCACATGTTCTTGGCGATGCCGAACCACTGGTACGACGCGGCCGACAGCGCGGTGGCCGAGAACGCGTCGATCATTCCGCTTTGCAAAGAGGTCATGATGTCGGGGGGCGTGAGCGGGACAACGTGGAACCCGCTTTCCTTCCACACCATCACCGCGTCCGGGTCGCCGCTCCACACGAACATCTTCTGCGCCTTGAGGTCGTCGGGCGTCACCACCGGGTTGCGCGAGAAGAAGTGCACCCAGCCCACGAACGACCAGATCAGGACCTTGAACCCGCGCTTTTCGAGCTCCGCGGCGAACACGGGTTTCATTTTGTCAAGAACGTAGTCGAGCTCATCGTTGCCGCGGATGAAGAGCGGGAGCTGCACCGTGATGATCTCGGGAAAGATGCGGCTGAGGCCGATGCCGGTGAGGCCCGCGGCGTTGAGCTGGCCGATGCGCATCTTGCGGATCATGTCCGCCTCGTCGCCCGCGATGCCGCCGGGGTAGATCCGCAGCTCGACGGCGCCGAAGGAGATTTTTTCCCATTCGGCGCCGAGCCGCTGCAGGCCCTTGTCCCAGGGCGAGCCGCCGGGCGCGAGGCTGCCGAGCTTGATAGTGACGCTCGCGGCGGAAGCCGAGAAAAGGCACGCCGAGAAAAAGGCGCAGCAGAGCATCCGGGCGTTCATTTGGTTGTGTCTCCTTCCGCGGGCAGGAAAAAGGCGTCGGTGTGATCGAGCAGCCAATGCGCCTTCTGTATGTTCAGAATGTTGAGGAGCCTGTTGCCGGGACACTTGTTCACGTCGACCTTGAGCGCGGTTTCGACAAGGGACTTGAACTCCGCCAGGTTCTGGTTCTTGACGCATACCGTGGTCGCGAGCGCGATATAGGGGCTCGATTTGCATCCCTTGGAATACGCCACCGCCTTGTTGAAATGTTCACGCGCCTTTTCCTCGCTGCCGCCCATCGCCGCGGGCATGGCGCCGTAATAGGTGATGAAGAACTCATGCGCCGCGCCTTCGCTGTATCCGTCGTTGAGTTCCAAAACTTTATTGGCGAGCGCGACCGCCTTTGGGATGTCGACCATCAGGCTCACGTCGCCCTTGTCCGCCGTGAACGCGGCCATCCACGCCATGCCGAGCCAGTACAGGTACGACGTGTCGCGCGCCGAGATGCCGTGGAACGCGTCGGCGAAATCGTTCTTGTCAAGGTATTCCATGAAATGCGGGTGGCGCAGCGTGATCGCCCTGAGGATGTAATCCCTTCCCCGCAGGTAGAGCCTCTTCGCCCGCTGGAGCATTTCGTTCTTGGTGTCGAGGTCGGTGTACGTCAATTGCTCGGCAGGCACCTGGACAAACGCGTACGCGTACATGCACAGCGATTTTCCCGTGGCAAGGAGCAGGGGACGGTTGTTGGGCGAGCTGGCAACCAGGGATTCGTAGAGTTTTATGGCGAACGGCATCGCGTCGCCCACCAGTCCAGGATCGTCGTCGCCCGAGAACACGGCGGCACCGCTCTCCTTTGACAAGGCCCCGGCCATCAGGTTGACCGTCGTGGTCTTCACGCAGCCGGAGATCAGGAGCGCAAGGATGATGAAAAGCCAGGGGAAAATATTTTTTGATGACCATCTCATAATGTTAATCGCTTTAGCGTATTGATTCCCGGCTTTAACTCAGGGTGAAACTTCTCGCACCGATAACATTTATCGCTTTATTTAGTATATAATATATAAAAAAATCCGCCAATTTCTCTAAGGTCTCAATATAATTTTTCCACCCATCAATCAGCCTAAACTTTATGATCCGTCGGCAGCCGTCCTTGTAGAATCAAGTCTCAAAACGTATATTTTTCCAACCATCAATGTAAAAACAATCCGATAAAACCGTTCGCAAGCCAAGGAGACCGCATGAACCTCGACAAGGCCATCCGCAAGGTAGCCGATTTTCCCAAACCCGGCGTTTTGTTCTACGACGTGACGAGCATCTTCATCAACCCGAAGGCGTTCCGCTACGTGGTGCGTGAAATGCTGAAGGCGTATGAAACAACGGCGGTGGACGGGGTGATCGCCATCGAAAGCCGGGGGTTCCTCCTCGGGTCGTGCTTCGCGCTCAAGCGCAAGGTGCCGCTCGTGCTCGCCAGGAAAAAGGGCAAGCTGCCGGGCAAGACGGTCGAGGAAAGCTATTCGCTGGAATACGGACAGGCCACGCTGCAGATGCACGAGGAAGACCTGAAACCGGGCAAATGGCTCATCATCGACGATCTGATCGCCACCGGCGGCACGCTCGCCGCGGTCGCGAACATGGTGAAGCGCCAGGGCGGGGAGGTGGCCGGCATGTTCGGCGTGATCGGGCTTCCGTTCCTCAAGTACGCGGAGAAAATCGGGCAGTATAATCCAAAAACGCTGATCAATTATTCGGGCGAATAAAATTATAACGATAAAACGCCGCTTGTCATTGCGAGCCCAGCGAAGCAATCTCGCGTTGAGGCAATTAAGATAGGGAGATTGCTTCGCCGCTTCGCTTCTCGCAATGGCGCTTCTAGGGTGATACATATCCTGAGGAACAATAACCATGCGGCTGCGACTTTTCAAAGAGCCGTTCCCGGAGCCTTTTTCCAAGGGGAAAACAAGGCTTTTGTTCGAAATGGCCGCGGATGAAAACGCGCCCGGCATTGACAAAAAGGATTTCTATTTGTATGTCTGGATACAGGACCTTAAAAGGGTCGCGGGATTCCAGGCGGTGCTCAACGAGGAAATCACCGCAGAGTACCGGCCCGAATCGCCGCTTGCGTTCACGCGCGTCTCAAAAAGGCCGATAACCCGCGCGCTGCGGGAGCGGCTCACGCAAAAGGAGCGCACGGCATTCCTGGGCTTCATGAAAGACATGGAATGCCCGGTGTTCACGCACCTGGTGCGCCGCATTGAATCCGTGATCCACGGCGACCCTGCAACGGCGGTGGAATTGACTCAGGAAGAAACGGCGACGCTCAAGGACCTGGTTCTTCTCTCGGCCGGCAAGCAACAATAACGAGGCGCTTTTTCAATGATTGACACGAGGATACGGGATATACTTGAATCCGCCAAGCCTGGTGCCGTCGCGTGCGTGGCCGGCTGGGTCCGAACGAAGCGCGACGCAAAGGGCTTCTCGTTCGTCGAGGTCAACGACGGGTCGTGCCTCGCGTCGCTGCAGGTGATCGCGGAAGGTTCGCTGCCGAATTACCAATCCGAAATCGTGAAGTTGACAACCGGCAGCGCCATCGCGTGCGAAGGCGCTCTCGTCGAGTCGCCGGGCAAGTGGCAGAAATACGAGCTCCGCGCGTCAAAGGTCACGGTGTTCAGCATCGCGCCCCCTGATTTTCCGCTCCAGAAAAAGCGCCACAGCTTCGAGTTCCTGCGCGAAATAGGGCATCTGCGGCCGCGCACCAACACCATGGGCGCGGTGGCGCGGCTGCGCAGCTCGCTTTCGCTGGCGGTGCACGACTTTTTCCGCGGGCGCAACTTCGCGTACGTGCACACGCCCATCATCTCCGCGAGCGACTGCGAGGGCGCGGGTGAGATGTTCCGGGTCACGGTGCTTCCGCTTGAAAACGTGCCGCGCGATGAAAAGGGCGGCGTGGATTATGCAAAGGACTTTTTCGGAAAAAAGGCCAGCCTCACGGTGAGCGGCCAGCTCGAGGCGGAAATTTACGCGCTCGCGCTGGGCCGCGTGTACACGTTCGGCCCCACGTTCCGGGCCGAAAATTCAAACACGCCGCGCCACCTCGCCGAATTCTGGATGGTGGAGCCCGAGGCGGCGTTCTTCACGCTCGAAGACGACATGCAACTGGCGGAGGATTTCGTTAAGCATTTGGTGCGCCACGCGCTTGACCACGATAAGGCCGACCTTGAATTTTTCAACCAGCGCATCGAGCCGGCGCTTCTTTCTTCGCTTGACACAATAGCAAACACGCCGTTTGAGCGCGTGTCGTATTCCGATGCGATCGGCATCCTGGAAAAGGCGAACGACTCGTTTGAGTTCAAGGTGCGATGGGGAAGCGACATCCAGTCGGAGCACGAGCGGTATCTCACCGAAAAGGCGTTCGGAAAACCGGTGATTGTGTACGATTACCCGAAAGCCATCAAGGCGTTTTACATGAAGCAGAACGACGACGGCACAACCGTGCGGGCCATGGACGTGCTCGTGCCGCGCATCGGCGAGCTCATCGGCGGCAGCGAGCGCGAGGACCGCTATGACGTTCTGCGGGCGAGCATTTTCGGGCTCGGCCTCAACGAAAAGGACTACTGGTGGTACCTTGACTTGCGGAAATACGGCGGCGCCCCGCACGCCGGCTTCGGCCTCGGGTTCGAGCGCCTGATGCTCCTGCTCACCGGCCTGCAGAACATCCGCGAGGTGATCCCGTTCCCGCGTTGGCCGGGCAATGCCGAGTTTTGAAATTGCGGACATCGGATTGATGATTGCGGATTGAAAAAGCAAAGCAGGAATTAAACTATTAACTCTTCACTCTTAACTCTTAACTGTTCACTCTCTTCTTCTTTGTGTCTCTGCGGCGATGTTCTCTTTAATGAGTAATGTGGAATAACCTCATGGCCAGAGGCCGTCACCCCACCCGCATCCGCATCGCGCCTCCCGACGAGCAGACCGCCGCGAAGTACCTTCGCTTCTGGCGCGGCATAGACCTTCACCATGAGCCGCAGCGCTTTCCGGGCCTGACGTCGCCGGAAATGTTCGGCAACGGCAATCCGCTCGAAATAGATTTCGGCTGCGGCACCGGCGCGCTGCTATGCGAACGGGCGCAACGGTTTCCCAATGTCAACTTCATAGGCATAGACAAATCGCAAAAACCGCTGTTCTGCGCCGTGCGGCAGGCCGCCGCCGCCGATGCGGGCAACGTCACGTTCATCCGCGGGGATTTCGGCGCCATGCTGGCGCTGCTTCGCCGGGACACGGTTTCGCGGGCCTATTACCTGTTCCCCAATCCGCCTGACGATTACGATAACAAACGCGCCAACGGACGGCGGCGTCGTTTTCTGGAGGCCGCTTATAATTCCTTGACAGCAGGCGGCCAGTTTTATTTCGCCACGGACTCTGAACGGTTTTTTCAGAACATGAAGGATATCGTAAAAATTGATCTGAAGTTCCAAATGGTCGGCCTTGAATTCAATGAGGAGGAGATAAGCTCGAAATACCTGCACCTGTGGAGGGAAAAGGGAAGGGTGGTGATGGGATTGACGGTGGAGAAGAAATGAATTGTTTGGTGGGGGAAGTGCCCCTGGCCCCCGGCTTCCGGCACACTCCTAATTGTCAAACATAATGCAGTAAGGAATGCGCCGGTGATCCGTCCGGCGCCGCGCGGGACTCTTTTGCGCCGGTACCTTTGTGATTCGCGGATGCCCTCACCCCGCCCTCTCCCGAAAACGGGAGAGGGAGAAAATACGGCGTGAAGATCATTATAGGTGGCTGGCGAGACTGGGGAGCAACGCGGACTATTATTATATGGAAGAAGAAAACAATTATAATCTTTACAGATAAAAGACGAGGCGCTATAGCATTAAACGCGGAACGGCAAAGATAAATGTGCAAATTGACTTATGCGCAGCGTTAGGCGGACCGGAGGGCGAGCGGGAGCGAATTGTCATTTCATTCCCTGAGGCAAGGTAATTGCGCTTCGCGCTTTTTATTATGCCGTTTGCCTCATGCCGGCCCCCAAATCGCCCGGCCCTAGGCCGGGGAACGACCAGATTGTTATCGTTTCACAAATATGATATTGTATCTTTGAACCTTCTATGAAACCATCCGAAATAATGCTCCGGATATTTCATGATCCATCCCGAAATCACGTCGTTGTGCGCCTTTTGCGCTGCCGCGATGAATTCATCCTCGCTGTCGCGTGAAACCGTGATTTCGGGGCACGCCTCTATCTTCACATGGTAGGTGCCGTCGTGCTGCAGGATCGCGTAGGGAAGAACCACGCCGCAGCCGGTCTTGCACTGCATGCCCGCCATGGTGCGGTAGGTCCTGGCGGGTTTGCCGAGAAACGGGACGACCGTGCCCTGGTCTCCGGCGTACTGATCGATGAGCATGGCAAGAATGCCGTTCTGCTTGAGCACGGTGAGCATCTTCCGGAGCGCACCCGCCGCGTAGAACAGGGTCACGTTTGTTTCTTTCCTTTTTTCATGCATCCATTTTTCAACGAGCGTATTGTGGAGGCGGCCGGAGAAAACGTTCAGCTCCTTATAGCGCGACCCGAACATGGCGGCCAGGAGCTCCCAATTGCCGAAATGGGCGAGCACGGCGATTACGCCTTTGCCCCGCGCCAGGGCGGAATCCACGAGCTCGATGTTCTCGACTGTAAAGGCCGGGGGTTTTTTGCCTATGCGCAGCAATTCCACGCCGTATTTGCCCATGTTCCTGTAAAGGGCTTTCACCATGGCGGGCCTGCCCGACTCCTTGAACAGCCCAACGTGATCGAGGTTGCAGTCAACGATTTTGCGGTAAAAACCGGAATAGTATAATGCAAGGCCGCCGACGCCGCCGAGCCACAGCGTCACCCGCCGCGGCAGCATGCCAGCGATGATTTCGATGGTCCTGAGGCCGACGTATTCGAGGACGTGGGAGAATCGTTTCATTATATTTCTTTTTTCAGGATGATTTTTTATTGGATGAAAATTATTTGAAAAGATATGCCGGTGTAATGAAAATAAATGAATGATTTATATTGAGAGGTTAATTAAAGTATAGTTGATATTGATTGAGCGGGGGAAGTCTCCCCCTGGCCCCCGGCTTCCGGCGTACTCCCAATACAAAGCTATACTATGTAAAGGAGTGCGCCGGCGATCCGGGGGCACACCCCCTCTTTGGCGCCGGAGTCCTACGGTATGCGGAAACCCGGGTGGCTACCGACCCATCTGTGGCGGGTCGAGCTTTACACGGCGGAAGAAGAGAATAGTATATCGGCATAGTGCCATTTGCGAATCCTGTCATGTCCCTGGAATTATAGCTCAGAAGAAGTGTTATCTTTTTTCGCAAGCGTCAATATAAGATATGGAAGAGCTCTTATGCCATGCGTTAGGCAGGACTGGAGGCCGCGCTGGAGCGCGGTGCTGCCCGGCCCTCGCCGTCAGGCTTATGGGGGCCGTGGCAGCCCGAGCCGATAGGCGAGACCGGAAGGACGGCCGACCCCGCGAAGCCGGGGAACGCCCGACTTGACTTATTATAACATGAAAAGAGAATAATCATGAAATGCATCGTCATGTTCTCTGGCGGGCTCGACAGCACCATTGCCGTGCACCTGATGCAGCGGCAGGGGCTCGACGCCCTCGCCCTGCATTTTATCCTGCCGTTTTACTCGGGGTTCGCTCTCGGCCACGAGGGAATCAAGAAACGCGCGGCGGCGCTCGGCGTGCCGCTGCGCATCGAGGAGGAGGGCGAGGAATACCTTGCCATGTTCAAGACACGCAGCTACGGGTTCGGGAAAAACGTCAACCCGTGCCTTGACTGCCGCATACACCGCCTTGAAAAGGCGAAGCGCATCATGGAGGAGACCGGCGCGTCATTTGTCGCCACCGGCGAGGTGGTGGGCCAGCGGCCCATGTCGCAGCGAAGGGACTGCCTTGACATAATAGAAAAGAAGACGGGCCTCAGGGGGCTCCTTGTGCGGCCGCTGTGCGCGCGGCTCCTGCGGCCCACCGTTCCCGAAGAGCAAGGATGGGTGAAGCGCGGCGAGCTGCTCGATTTTTCGGGCAGGGGCCGCAAGGGCCAGATGGCCTATGCCGCGCGGTTCGGGCTCAGCTATCCCATGCCCGCGGGCGGCTGCATCCTCACCAACGGCCGCACCGCCGAGCGTTACGCCGATCTTGCCGCCGATACGCCCGATTTTTCACTCAACGATTTCAAGCTGCTGGCCTGGGGCCGGCATTTTCGCCTGGGCCCGTCGCTCAGGTTCATCGTGGCCAGGGACGACGGCGAAAACGGCATTTTGGAAAAACTTGTTCTGCCGGCGGACGGGTTGGTGCTCATGAGAGATGTTCTGGGCCCGCTCGGGGTCCTTCGCGGAACATTCAGCGAAGACCAGGCCCGGCTTGCCTGCTCGATCTTCGCGAAGTACACGCGGGCGCGCGGCGGCGCCGCCGCCGCGGTGGAATTGACAAGCGGCGGTGTGAAAACGGTGTACGAGGTCGCGCCGGCAAGCGAGGAACTATGCGGGAAATACAGGATATGAGATTCCTGCAGTGATAACAAATTCCAGGTTCCACATTCCCGACGTAAATTATTGACTTTGGAACATGGAACCTTTAATCTTATTTCAGCAGCACCTTCCCCTTGGTGAGCCTGTTCGCTTCATTGATTTCAACAATGTACAGCCCCGCCGGAAGGCATTTGTCAAGCAGTATCATCCCGCTGCCGGTAGCATTGACGCTTCCCTCGTACAAGCATTTCCCGGAGATGGAATAGATCCTCACGTCGGGCTGGCCGGTAAATGCCCTGTCCTGAATGATCCGGATGCGGCTCCCGTCGCTTAAAATCCTCAGAGGGCCCGCCGCGGCTTTCGCATTCTGCATCACTTCAACGGGCGCAATCACAAAGCTGTCAGCGGGGCTGAAAAGCTGGTAGTTCCTTCCGCAGCTCACGTGCCAGAACCATGTTCCCTGCGTCATATCGACGAGGGGCGCGTAAAAGGTGTCGGGGACGGGAACGGTGGTGTAATTCTGCGTAAAGTTGCGGTCTGAGGCGGCTTCGATCCGGTAGCCGCCGGCGTTGGCCACCGGGTGCCACAAAAACGTCGGCCTTTTGGTCGAAAGGGTCGCGCCGTTGAACCGGATGAGGAATGGAATCGTATCGGGCATGATCTGGAACGTGTCGACGGTTGACCATTTGTCAACGAGGTCCGATTTCACCCGCCAGTAAATGGTGCTTATGGGAAAATCCGTTTGCGCAACATAGTGCGTGTCGGGCATGGGCGACAGCAATACCAAATTGGTGAAAAGGCCGTTGGTTGCCGCCTCCAGGGTGTAGGTGGTCGCGCCTGCAACGGGATGCCATGCGAGTGCGGGTCTTCGCTCCTGGGTGACCTTGGGCTCATAGGGGATGAGCAACGGGACCCTCGGGTCCTGGATGACGAACGAACCGATTTCCGAGTAATACATCGTGGAGTCGTTTATGCCGGCGATCACCTGCCAGTAGATCGTGTCGACGGGAAGGTCGATGGGAACCTGGTAGGTCGTGTCGAGCAGCGGCGTTTTCAGGCACGGCTTGGCGAACAGACGCGTGGTGTCAACCTGGACCGTGTAGGCCGCGGCCTGCGGCACTGTGTGCCAGGACAGCGCGGGCCTGCGGTTGGTGGTCGGGCTCGGCACGGGGATGAGAATGGGACTGGAATATGGCGGAAAATTGTACAGGCCAGTTATCTCTGACTGTGACAGCGCACGATTGAAAATAATGACTTCGTCGATCGCGCCCTGGAAATAGTACGTATTGTCAGGCTTCCGTCCGATAATGAGCGGGCCCGTGGAAGAGAGCACCGGTCCATATGCCGCAACCTGTTCCGGCTGCAGCACGCCGTTGAGATAGGCGCGCAGCGTCGTGCCGTCCCATGTGCCTGCCACGTGGCTCCATTTGTTCAACGGAATAAGCTGGCTGCAATTGGTGTTGTTCTGGCCGTTGCTATTCCAGACGCAAAAGTAAATTCCGCCGTTCATCGCCATTCCAAGGCACCAAGTGTTCTCGCTTTGGGTTGAATTGGACATGCCGACGATCCGGTACCACATGCTTCCTTTTTCCGGCTTTATCCATGCAGAAACACTCAGCTGGTTGGTGATCGTGAGCGAATTGCTGTTGGGGACCGAAACGTAATCGTTGACGCCGTCACAATACAGCGCATTGCCGGAATAGCCGGCGACCCAGGCCGGGCCTCCATATGCGGAGCCGTTGTTTCCATTGCCGCTGTAGTCGTTGCAATTGTTGTCGAGGGGATAATAGGCTATGGTTCCGGCCGGCAGCGAATAGGTATTAAGTGCGAGGGCGTAACAAAAGAGAAAAAAAGCCTGAAAGAAGAAGGAACGGTGATTCATGCGATCCCCCTTTAATAATGGTGAAATGGCTTTAATATTATCTATTGTTAATATAAAGATATCTTTGACAAATTGCAAGACTTATGTATTTAAATGAAGGGCGGTTTAAGCACTTGAAATGCCATGAAAAAATGAGGTTTGTTTGGTGGCAGGCCTCACCCCGCCCGCCCCTTTCAGAATCGGAGAGGGAAATGCGCTTTGGACTTATCATTCATACGGGGCGCATAGAGTTATAAATATCACGTCCCTACGGGCTTAAAAAATTCATGGACAATAACTTTAATCAGTCAATCTAAGCAAAGTGCTGCGATCATTGATAAAAGGCCTTCTAACCTGATGCTCTTACAATATCTCTTTTTTCACCGTGTAAATTCACTACCACCACTGCCGTAACGACGCAACCCCCCTGTCCGCATGCCACCGAAGTCCCGGCGCCAAGGGGGCGTGCCTCTCGGATCGCCGGAGCATCCCGCGGAAATGTATTGTCTTGACATACGGGATGCGGTGGAAGCCGGAGAGACTTCCTCCCCATGAATATTTATTTGCAATTGTCATCCTCTCTGTTCCCACTTGATTTCCGGAATCTTTTTGATATTAATCAGGAAATAATACCCGGGATTATATCCCGACGGACGCCAGTCGAACCGCATCTCCCAGCATTCCTGGTCGTAAACGAAATGCAGGTCGTGGTCGACGAACTGGTTCGCGACGAAGTTATAGGTGCTGCTCCATGAAAGGGACCAGTTGCGCGTGAAGTTGATGCTCGCCGATGTGCCCAGGTTGTACTGCCGCGTGGTCACGAACGGGGTCGTGGGGCTTGCCCTCGACTGCGAAAAAGTGTACGACGGGCTGATGCTCGCCTGCCACTGCTGGGGGCCGGCATGGAGGTAATGCAGGTCGTTTTTCACCTGCAGGCTGTCCGCGGCGATCTTGTCTCCCTCCCAGAGCGTGCCGCGCGCGCCGAGCGAAGTGGCCGGCGAGATGCTCAGGGTGTAATTGCGCAGCAGCGGCATCGAAATCCGGTCGTTCTCGTCGTACATCCAGAAGTCGGAATTGTACGATACGCGCACGAGGTCGTACGAGGTGGACGCGGAGAGCAACAGGTCGCTGAACTTTCTCGATGTCGCCTCGAAATCGTAGGAGGTGCTGAGGTTCGCGGAGAGGATCTCGAATTTTTTCTCCACCGGCTTGTCGCCGCCCGCGGTCGGCTTTTCAAGCAGCTTTCCCTGGAAATCGTTGGCCAGGCTGATCCCCACGCTCTGGCTCCGCTTGTCGCGCCCCGTTTCGTACGGGACGATGGGTAAAAATTTATAACGCTGGTTGTGCGTCGGCACGAAGTTGTAGCTTATCGAGGGCGTGAACGTGTGCCTGAGTCCCTCGAAGTTGAGGATTTTTACCGGGAACAGGCCGTAGAGGATGGTGCTGAGGCTCACGCCCGTCCTCCATGAGGCATCGTACGCCTTGTCCCAGCCGTTGCGTGTGCGGAAGAGGGGCCTTCTCAGCGTGTCGATGCTGTCGACCACGACGAACGTTGTGTCGTTTTTCAAGGTCGACAGGTTTTGCGCAAACAGGGTGTCAACGATGCGCGGCGCCGGGGTTTTCGCGACGAGGCCTGCCGGCGTGAGCGTGTCGAACACGGTGTCGGCGATGCGGGCGGTGTCGTAGGCCGCGGTGTCCATGTACGAATCGAAATTTGAAAGCTGGGCGTTGAAATAGGGGCTGACCGTGAAATATTTGAAGATTTTTTGCGGCGATGTCAGCCCCAGCGACTGCGTGATCGCCGAGTGCAGAGAGCTCTGGCCCGTGTCGCCCGGCGTGACGGTGTGGGACTGGATGCCGGACGCCGAATAGGAAACGAAAATATTGTTGTACCACGCGGGCTCGTCCTTTTCGTTCGCGGGAAGGTTTTCCCGCGGCGTAAACGGGACGATGGCCCGCGACGGCAGGCTGAAGGAGACCGACGGCAGGTTTTCGGAGATCGCGCCGGTGGATAAGTTCTGGTCCCTGGACCACGAAATGTTGGCGCTGCCGTTGATGGACGGCATTGTTTTTGTCAACGAAAGGTTCGCTTTTGTCGTCTGGTTGAGCAACTGCGCGCTGTCTTCCGAAAACGAGCGGTAGAACGTTTGGGTCCCCACGAGGCTGCCGCTGCCGGCGAGCGTGAGGTTGCCGTCGGGCGTGAGCTTCTGGTCGTGGTAATAGTCGATCGACCACTCATCGCTGCGCTGCATGAAGTCGCCTCCGGTGGCGTACTTGGCGGTGATCGAGCCGTCAAGGGTGTATTTGAGGGCGTAGCGAGCCGCCCCGTTCAGGACAAAATCGCGGAATTCCTGTATCCTGGCCCAGGCCGTGAAATCCATGTAATCGTTGGGAACAAAATAATAACCGAGGTTGTCGAGATACCCGCCCGACTCGGGATGCCCGCCCCAGATGGGCGTGAGCAGGCCGCTCTGGCGGTTGCGCTCGAGCGGAAAGATGAAAAAGGGGAGCGAGGCGACCGGTGCGTCGGAGAGCGCGAGCACCACGGGACGGCTGATCACCTTGTCGTTGGGGATCACCTTCACATTCCTTCCGTAAAAATAGTAGTCGGGCGTGTCGAGGAATGCGCAGGTGGTGTAGTTGCCCTCGTCGATGTAAAGCTGGTTGCCTTCCGTTTTGACGATCTTATTGCCGTTGAAATAGGCCTCGTCCATGTGGGCACTCGCGTATTTCACCCGGCCGCGCTTCGTTTTTATGTTGTAAAGCATGGTCTCGCCCACGGTGGTGTCTTTTTTCTCCACGAGCTGGGGCTTGCCCGAGGCCTCCACCAGGCCGTCGTCGAGCATGTAGATGATGGTGTCGGCCGAAAGCGTGATGTCCTGGTATCGTATAATGGCGTTGCGGATGAGCGTGAGCCTCTTGTTCTCGATGTCGTAATCGATATACCCGCCGTCGGCGCTGTAATAAACGGTATCGGTGATGCCGTTTTTTTGCGTTTTTTTTGTGGTGTCCGGGGCGATGGCCTTCATCCGGGCCTTGGGCGGCGATGGTTTGACCACGCCTTGGAGGGTGTCGTTGACAAGCGGCGCGGGCGGCTTTTGCGCCGAATCCGGTGCGGTCGCCGGCGCGCCAAGCAGCATCGCCGGAAACGCTGCGATGAAAAGAAACAGCGCACATGCAGGATGGTCAAGCCGGATCATATCGCCCGTGGTTGATGATGGTTGCGGTCCAGAAAAAAACCGCTGATGACAAAGGCAACAAAAAGTACGCTCAATCGTGCCTTGGTTAAAATACTTTAGAGCGGGCGGATGTTAACAGCATGATATTCCAAACAAATCAATCGCCAGCGCTTTCTTCGCATACTATTTTTAATAAAAGATGGGAAGCCGCGTAATTATAGCGCTGCTTCTTCAACTATATTTATACGAGGCTTTTATGACGAAACAAAATTATTCGATGATGGGAATTGTTTTATTGCTCCTGGCGCTCGCGGGGGCCGGGCCGGCGGTAACGACAGACACGCTCGCGGCCAAAAAGATCGCTTCTGCGGTTGCCAAGGAAGCACCCGCGGCTAAAAAGGTTATCCCTGCCGTCAAGAAGGACACGCTGACAACGGCAAATGATACGATAGTTGCGAAGAAAGAAACGGCTGGCGTAAAGGATTCAGCCGCAAGACCGGCCTATGGCCGCTTGTCAATCACCACCGAGCCCGCCCAGGCCGAGGTGATGCTCGACAGCGCCGCGAGGGGCCAGAGCCCCTGCGTTCTCGACAGCGTCACGCCGGGCCCGCACGTCCTTATCATAAAGAAAAAGGGATTTTTCGGAAAAAAAGTGAGCATCGACGTCCCGGCCGACAGCATGGTGGCGTTGCCGGTCACGCTGGTGGCCCCGGGAGGTCTGGTGGTGACCACACGGCCCTCCGGCGCGCGCGTTCTTCTTGACGGAAAAGAAATGGGCGTGACGCCGTGGGAAAACGCGAAACTCAGGCCGGGCACGCATGCCTTTGCATGCGAAAAGGACGGTTTTGCAGCGTACGAAAAGCAGGTCACGGTTGTTGAAGGAAAAACGGACTCGCTGTCCTTTGCGTTGGAACCTAAACCGGCGGCGCCGGCGGCAGCACCGGTCAAAGAAAAAGGCAAGCCGGTGGGATTTGACAAGGTCACGGCCATCGTGGTCGGCTGCGTTTTCGTAGTGTTCGCGATCGTGCTCCTTGCCGTTGATTTGCAAAAATGACAAAGGCGCCTTGATTTAAAAGAAATTCTTTGCCTATAAATATTTTGGACAAAATCCCTTCACCCTGAGCTGAGCTTGTCGAAGCATTGTTGAGGGGTGAACGGCCATGGTTTAACAGGCTCGCAACGAACGGAGACTGAAATTTTGCCAACGAACTGATTAATAAATCAACATGGCCGTTTTTTTTCCGCGAATTTCAATTTAAACCAACCGATGCGTCAATTTTTTTTTATATTTTTATCTCTCGTTTTTCCGCTCGGCGCCCAGACGGCAAATTTCCCGGGCGGGGCGTTTCAGATGGGCGGCGCGGGCGGCGATTCCAACGAAACGCCTTCCCACGCCGTCACGCTTTCCCCGTTCTCGCTTGACATTTACGAAGTGACGCGAGCGCAATACGATTCGTGCGTGGCCGCCGGCCGCTGCACGCCCGCACATTACGACGACGGCGCATGCGTCATCTGGACAAACCAGGGATTCAAAAACGTGCGGGTGCCGCCGGCGTTTTCCAGCCCCGCGTATCCGGTGGTGTGCGTCACCTGGTTCCAGGCGCAGCAATACTGCCTGTACAAAGGCGAAAAACTTCCCACCGAGGCGCAGTGGGAATACGCGGCCGAAGCGGGACGGAACGCGACCTATTCCTGGGGCGAGCAGCCGCCGTCGGCAGCCAACTGCACGCAGCCGTCTGTCAAGCGGCCGCAGAAACCGGGTTCGTTCAGTCCGAACCCTGCGGGTTTGTACGACATGACCGGAAACGTGTGGGAATGGGTTTCCGACCACTATGCGCCCGACTATTATTCCGTTTCGCCGCCGCAAGACCCTCAAGGCGCGGAGGCGGGGCAATACCGCGTGATCAGGGGCGGCGGCTGGTACAGCACGGCGCACCAGCTCCGGATAAAGAACCGCCACTGGTTCGAACCCAATTTCGGCGAAGTGAGCATAGGATTCAGATGCGCCAGATAAAAACGGCATTCGCCTCCATGGCATCCGGCATCCTGATAATCGCCGGCACCGCCTGCGCGGTGCAGGTGGTCCCGGTGGAGCGCACCGGCCGCACCATCCAGCTCGACGGATTTCTGCTCGAATGGAACAAGGCCGACGCCAGGCCGCTTGCCCCCGGTTCCGCCTGGCAGTTCGACGCGTGCAACACGCGGGAAGGGCTTACCGGCTATTTCACCTTGTCAAATGACATTCCCTGCCCGGCGTGGCGATTCAGGTTTCTCAATCACCGGCTTTCACCGTACGCTTTCATGGACCTGCAATCGCGCTCCGACTCTTCAGAAACCTTTTACCGGCTATCATCGCCCGCCGGAACTTCCAAGAAAGGCACGACCGCCGAATGGCTCATCCCCTGGGACAGCATCTGGCACGATACCTCGGGCGCCTATCAGGTGGGACTATTCGCGTTTGACACCTGCGGCGACACGATGCAGCCGATCATTTTTACCGGCCATGTGTACAAACAGAAGCCCCCGGCGTGGGGCGGGGTGTATCTAAAGGGGATACTGCTCGCGGCATTGATGGTTGTTTTGTTCATGCTGCAGAGGAGCGCGAGGAGGAAATTGAGGGTGAGGAAGAACAGGTACTGAGATGTTTTTTCCCGCCGTCTCGAAAACACACGTAAAAGCAGGCCGTTTCCCCGGCGCACCGGCGCGGTGCATGGACCACACCCGTTGAAAGACCACGCGGCAAACCGCGGGGAATCTTTGAAAACGGCTCCAGCTTCTTGTCTTTACTTCCGCAATCCGAAATGAGGCTTCTTCCGCGCCGCGATGCGGGCGCACAGGTCGATGAACCGATCGGGGCACAGGCCGCTCTTGCAGTCGTTGACCAGCCACGACACGATCTCGAAGGCAAGCGTTTTTAAATCGGGATCGACATGGTCGACCGAAGGCATGAGCAGGATAAGAAGCCCCACTGCGCATTTAAACCTTACAAAAGGTAAAAACGCATGATATACTTAAGCGGCGAGAACCTATAACCTGCATGCCGCTTTGTACCTGTGGTTAATTTTGAAGGTTTTTCGGAGTATATCATGCGGCTAGCTGTTTGCAATTTGGGCGCTTCTAATGTAAGAAAACTCATTCAGCTTTTACATATATGTATAAAAAAGCTTTTTTATGCGGAATATCCTGTTTTTGCATTACGATAATTTGTTTTTGTAGCAGTTCACTACAGACGAGCCGAATGAGTCTTTTAATTCGAGGTTTGGATAATATTTCAACCGCCCCGAGTTATTTGGTAATAAATGTCGCAGACCAATCAGATTCTAATTTTATCCCATATTGTTTTGAATCAACGCATCTTTATCATAAATTTGCTGATGAACTTAATATGCCCAATAATGATAGAATATTTTCCTTAGGAAATCGTTGGCGAATTATCGGGTATGTTAAAAAGCATAAAGATTTGAACTTTAAATTTCGTGTTCCTATAACTGGTATTCCCATATTTAAAGGGCGCGGGGATACTCTGCTTCAAATTGCTCGTACTGAATTAGGTAGTCTTTGCAGGGATAGCCTTGGTAGTCTCATTATTTCTGGTAATATTTACAGCTATTTTAAAAATAAGTATGGAATTTCTCCTCTGGTCGCAGATTGGGATTGCCTCCAACGCGCAATAGCGACTGTATATTTTGAAAAAGGAATCGTTCTTGGTAGAGGATGTTTGGATCCTTCTTTTTATATTTATGATGCAGATTCGAGAAAAGAGCCTGTTAACTGCAAATAAAATATCAGGTAACATTGTGATAATTAGTACCAACTTTCCGAAAGAGAAGGGCCCAAACTGCAACCAACAGCGCCAGCATGAAAATGCCGAATACAGAAATTCAATTTTCTTTGATCGATAGCGCGAAGCAAATACAGTAACAAGCTTTGGGGCGGCACTTCGTGCGTTTAGCGCGCACGTTGGGATGCAATTTCACGGTTGGGCATTGTAAAAACTTGAAGAGCGGCACCCGATGAGAATTCTGAAGCAATGGTGAAACAGGAGACTAGAGGAATCCCATGGCACCAATTGGCAAATCTAGGCTATTTTGTTTTTCAAAAAGCGTTCTAATTTGTCTTCTTATTATTTCTGGTACCTGCCTCGGACAATCAAGATGGGAGTGGAGAAATCCCCTGCCACAAGGAAATCACCTTTATTCCGTGGCGTATGGGAATGGCCTCTGCATCGCCGTGGGTAGTGCAGGTACAATCCTAGTTTCCCAAGATGCTGCAGCTTGGTCGGTAACATCTACTTCACAAACAAGCCAATTTCATTCCGTGGCCTTTGGGAATAGCTCGTTCGTGGCCGTGGGGTACGGAGGTACAATCCTAACTTCCTCCGACGCAACCACATGGACGACGAGAAGTTCCGGGACAACTAATGACCTTAATTACGTAGCTTATATCGGCAATCAGTTTGTCGCTGTTGGTGCATCAGGTACGATTTTAACGTCACCAGACGGAATAATTTGGGCAACAAGGAATTCAACGACAAGTAAATACCTCTATTCCGCAAGTTATGGTAGTAATGAATTCACCGTAGTAGGCGATGGGGGGACAATATTAACCTCTCCTGACTGCATAATTTGGACACCACAGAATTCAGGAACAACTTTTCCCTTGTATTCTATCACCTACGGCGACAGTGAATTCGTTGCTGTTGGCGGGTTCCCCGGAATGACGAGTGGCGTTATTCTAACGTCCAAAAACGGCACGACATGGTCAAGTAAGCCATCAGGGACGCTTAATGCTTTACTTTCGGTTGTTTTTGACAATGGAATGTTTGTCGCTGGGGGCTTTGCCGGAACAATTGTGGTTTCCAATGACGGTTCAACTTGGTCACTCGAGTCGTCAATAACAAGTAATAGTATATTCTCTGTAGTTTATGCTAACGGCAAGTTTCTTGCAGTTGGTGGGTTTGGAACAATTCTTACATCTTCTAATGGCACCACATGGGCAAGTATTTCATCTGGAACTTTGAGTAACCTAAATTCCGTAACCTACAGCGACAATAAGTTCATTGCAGTGGGTGAGAAGGGAACTATATTTGCCTCGTCAGGTATTTCAGTGTGGAATAGCAAATCGTCAGGAATCACCGATTTTCATTCTTCAGTGGCCTATGGCGATAGCGTGTTTGTAGTTGTAGGCAATAATAGCACCATTCTTACGTCGTTGGACGCATCTACCTGGACAACCAGATTATCTGGTTCGCAGCAGTTGCTCACTTGCGTAACCTATGCTAATAGCAAGTTTGTGACGGTTGGCACTTATGGCACAGTTCTCACATCCACTGACGGCGCTGTTTGGCGAGGTGAATCATCTGAAACCACCATCGACATTCGTGCCGTGACCTATGGGAACGGTCAACTGGTGGTAGCGGGTGATTCCGGCAGGATTTTAACTTCTCCCGACGGTGCGGCTTGGGCACCAGTTACTTCCGGCGTATCTTATGGTTTAACTTCACTGGCATACGGCAATAGCGAGTTCATTGCGGTCGGCAATCATGGTACTGTCCTTACTTCCTATGATGCCAATACATGGACAAGCAGACTCTCGGGAACAGTAAATAACCTCCATTCAGTTGCCTATGGTGACAACCAGTTCGTGGCGGTTGGTGATTCCGGTACAATTTTGATCTCTGCTGACGCAAGTTCTTGGAGGCCGACAAATCCCGGCACTTCCTACGCTCTCAATTCCATAACCTGCGGAAACAGCCAATTTGTTGTAGTAGGCGAGGCGGGTACAATTTTATCCTCAGAGAAAGACAGTTCTGGAATAGTATTCAGATCACACTCCATTAATTTTAGCTGCGGCCGTGTAATTGTCCATATCGCAAAAATGCTTATTTACACAACAGTACCGTACATTCCCAAAGCCAGTCAATTGAAAATAACAATTTTCAATATTGCCGGTAAGAAAGTCTATTCACTTTTAACCGAAACAAGTAATGGAATTCTGGATGTACCAACCTTTCAATTGCCGACCGGTATGTTGTTTATATCAATTTCAGATAACAAGAAAACCGTATTTTCGTCGCCATTGGTTCTTGTGCGTTGAGATAATGCATATAACAACTGTCGCCTTTTGTGCTTAGAAAGACTTACAGCGGGTGCCGCAAGACAAAAAGCCCAACCGGAACCGTTCGCCCAACAGCCGCGGCACAAAAGCGCGGCAGAACTGTAGGATTGCTGAGTGTAATTGATAGCCGCGCCTTCGTGCGGGTGCGGCACACGTTGGTGTCAATGTTTGCGCTGAATGAAATTACAGGTTTGCGCCGAAGACAGGAAAGGCAAAAGATATTTTAAATCCGAAGAGCCGCGCCCCAAGAAGAAGCCGCATAAACGCGGCGAAAAACTTCCAAAAATATTGGGGATTTCCCAGCGAGAACCTATTAACTTACCGTTATCCATCAAAGGAGCAAGTTATGAAAAAATGGCACAGCCTAACCTTATTAATAGTACTCTTCTTTAAACTTAATAGTTATGGAGATTCACACATGGAACCTGTAACAAACTTTGATTTAAACAGATATTTAGGAAAATGGTATGAACTTGCCCGGTTACCGGCCTCGTTTGAAAAGAACTTAACAAGCGTTACGGCAACCTATTCTTTGAAAAAAAACGGAAAAGTAAAAGTTCAAAACGAAGGAACCGACAGCAAATCCCTGAAAAGAAAAACAGCCATCGGAAAAGCCAAAATTGCCCAAAGCAAGGATATTGGATATCTAAAAGTGTCATTTTTCGGACCATTTTACGCTGACTATATTGTTTTAGAATTGGATAAAGAATATCAATATGCAATGGTAGCCAGCTCAATGAAATATTTATGGATATTATCAAGAAAGCCGGAATTGGAAAAAGAAATAATGGATAAATTAATTCAGAAGGCCAAGAACCTTGGATTTCAAATAGAGAATTTATACTTTACGCCACAGAAAACAAACGAGTAATCAGCTGTTTTGATAATTCGAATTAATTGCATTGGCGGGTATTTTATCGTTTGCCCAATTATTTAAACAGGCTCGCTCTTGGAGACGGATTTATGAACAAGAAAAAAATAGTGATTGTCGGCGCCGGTCCCGGCGGCCTGACGGCCGGTATGATACTTCAACACCGCGGTTTTGATGTTACGATATATGAAAAAGCCGAGAAGGTCGGCGGCAGAAACGCTCCTATTGAAATCAACGGCTATACATTTGACACCGGCCCGACGTTTTTGATGATGTACTTCATACTACAGGAGATGTTTGAGGAAACCGGCAGGAAAGCCGAAGATTATATAAAAGTGCACAAGCTCGACCCTATGTACAGACTGAAGTTTTTTGAGAATGAGATACGTGTGACTGACGACCACGATAAAATGGAAATGGAAATAGCTCGCGAGTTCCCTGGTGAGGAAAAAAGATTCAAGGAGTACCTTAAGAATGAAGAGAAAAGGCTAAAATACCTTTTCCCCTGCCTACAGAAGCCCTATTCATCCATATTTGACATGATGAAGAACCCCCTGCTTAAGGCGATACCGCACCTTGATATTGACAAAAGCGTCTATAATGCGATTAGTAAATACTTTCAAAGAGAAAATTTAAAATTCACGTTTATGTTTCAGTCAAAATACCTCGGCATGTCCGCGTGGGAGTGCCCGGCAGCTTTTGCAATGGTGGCTTTTATTGAACACAAATGGGGCATATACCATGTAATCGGTGGGCTGAACAAAATATCCACGGCTATGGCGAAGGTGTTTATCGAAGAGGGCGGAACGCTGAAACTTAACACCCCTGTAAAAAGCCTTGTTAATAAAAACAAATTGGTGCAAGGCGTGCAACTGTCGGATGGTACCGTTATTACTGCTGATGAAGTGATTGTAAATGCAGATTTTTCATATGCTGCTGTTTCTCTTATGGAAGAGAAATATGTTAAAAAGTATGCTCCACGAAAGCTGTCGAAAAGGAAATATTCCTGTTCAACATTCATGCTGTATCTCGGCGTGAAAAAGAAATATAATTTCCCACACCACAATGTTTTTTTCGCAAAAGACTACAGACGAAACGTTGAGGATATTTTCACTCGCCTTACGCTTTCCGACCAGATATCCTTTTACATTCAGAACGCTTCAATAGTTGATCACACTCTCGCGCCTGAGGGCAAATCAACCATATACATATTGGTGCCCGTCGCGAACCTCAAAGCGGGCATAGACTGGAATAAGGAAAAGGATGCCTTTAAGAAAAGGGTGCTTGAAGAGGTCGTAAAGAGGACTGAAATGAAAGACTTGCTAGAAAATATAGAAGTTGAAAAAGTGTACACGCCCGAAACATGGCGCGACGATCTGAACGTATATTACGGCGCGACATTCAACTTGGGGCATAACCTCACTCAGATGCTATACCTAAGGCCGAGGAACAGGTTTGAGTGTTTTGAAAATACGTACCTGGTCGGTGGCGGAACACACCCGGGAAGCGGACTTCCCACTATTTATGAAAGCGGTAGGATATCCGCCAACATGATATGCGAGAAGCATGGAGTGCATTTCAAAAAACCGTCAAGTCTTGAAGACAAACTCGGTAACCCTGAAAAGGAATGATTGGTTCAAAATCTTCCTCGGAGAGTAATGAGCAAGTGGGCGCAAGCCGTAAATTCAAATATGGTAGCTTGCAGCAAAACAAACACACAACAGCCGCAGCCCAACATTTTGCGCAGTTTACTAAGGTGTAATCGCCCATTATGTCGCTTCGCTCCGTCGGAGTGCGGCACACGTTATTTGCAATTTTTGGCACCCCTGAAAGGCAAAAGAGCGCCGCGCGAGAAAAGCAGGTACACCACAATCAATTCGTTTTCTGCTCCTGGGGCTTACGTATTTTAGAGTCAGGTTCCATTTGTTAAAGATGTAAATAAGAAAAATGTCTATGCAAGAAAAAAACGTGAAGCAACAGATCATTCTTAGAGGAACTCCGCTTTCCGGGGGCTTTTCCCATGGTACCGCATATGTATATAGTGATATTCTTCAAGGTAAGCAAGCTTCATATAATATCAGAAAAAACCAGTATGATACAGAGTATGCTAGAATACATGCCGCGAAGGAAAGTGTGCGTCAGCAGCTTACCGATTCGGCAAAGCGGGTAGGGGCGTCCTTCAGAAGGGGCGTCGCGGACATATTCCTTGCTCAGGAAACAATGCTTATAGATCCGCAATTGGTGTCGGATCTGAAACAAACACTTCGTCAGAAGCATGTAAATGCGGAACAGGTTATCGGGATTGTCTTCCGGAGGTGGATGCAGAAATTTCGAGACTCGCCAAGTAAGATGCTCAATGAGCGGGCTGATGATTTAGAGGACCTATATCGCAGAAGGAGCCATGATCGAAACCCCTGCCGTCGCTCTTGATGTAAGGTCGCTGAGCAAGCTGGCGGATTTTCTTTGCGTCGGCACCAATGATCTTACGCAGTATGTAATGGCCGCCGACCGCGAAAGCGCATTGATAAGCGATTACTTTAGGGATGACCATCCAATCATGCTGAATCTGCTTAGTACCATCATTGCCGATGCCGGCAAGACGCCGGTCACGTTATGCGGAGAGCTGGCTGTAAAACGCGAATCGCTGGATGCCGTAATGGGAACCGGCGTTAATTCGATCAGTATTGCACCGGCAAGCATTCCGGAAATCAAGGATATTATTCGTCGCGTCAAACTTCCATCCGAAAAGAAGAACAATCGCAAATAATGCTGCTCTATTTGATAAATCCATACAATCCGCTGGTAAGTGTCGTTAAAAGCAAACAGAACCGTTGGAACCGTTACACCGTTTGGAAACCCTTGGGACTCCTGGTTGTTGCCGGCTTGACTCCCCGCGACTGGGAGACCGTTATCTTTGATGAAAATGTAGAACGGCGGGACTACGCGACCCTGCCCGCTCCCGATCTTGTCGGTATAACGGCATTTACTTCCCAGGCGGATCGGGCGTATGCGATAGCGAAGGAATTCAAGAGTCGTGGGGTCGCCGTCGTGATGGGTGGCATTCATGCCACCATGTGTCCCGAAGAAGCGTCGCGATACGTTGATTCCGTTGTGACTGGTGAAGCGGAAAGCATCTGGGAAGAAGTCCTGGCCGATAAAGTAAACCGTATATTAAAACCACTTTATTCCGGCGCGCGAATCAACCTTTCCATGGCACCCATTGCGCGCCATGATTTGTTGCCGCACGGGTACAGGTTTGGCTCGATTCAGACGACTCGCGGCTGCCCGCTTTCCTGCAATTTCTGCAGCGTCACCGCGTTCAATGGCAGACATTACAGGCACCGCCCGGTTCCCAATGTTATTGACGAGTATCGGGCCATCCGCGAAAAACTGGTTCTATTCGTTGATGACAATTTCATTGGAACAAGAACGGACCACATTGTACGGGCCAAGGAACTCCTTCGGGCAATAATCGGATCGGGGATCCGCAAGAAATGGATCGCGCAGGTTACCATGAACTTCTGCGATGATGAAGAGCTTCTCTCGCTTGCGAAAAAAGCGGGTTGTATCGGCGTGTTTATCGGGTTCGAATCGATAACGACCGAAGGCCTCAAGGAAATCCACAAACCCTTCAACATCCGCAAGCTCAATGACATCAAGGCCGGGATCAAGCACATTCACCGGCACGGCATTTCAGTGGTCGGATCGTTCATTTTAGGTCTTGACATCGATAAAAAGCATATCGGCAAGGACATCGCCTCCACCGCCCAGCATTATGGTCTTGATGCGCTCAATGTCATGTTCCTGACCCCGCTTCCCGGCACGCGCCTCTGGGAAGAGATGGAGTCGGCGGGCCGCATAATTCTTAACGGTTTTCCCGGTGATTGGAATTATTATACTTTGACTTTTCCGGTCGCCCGGTATAACCAACTTTCGTGGAGCGAAATGCTGGCGGAGAAAGAGGCCTGCTACCGGGCGTTTTACAGCTATGGCGGAATTTTGCGCAGGGTTTGGTCAAACATCTGCCATTTGCGCAATCCCTTCGTAACCTTGGTAAGCAATCTATGGTATAGGCGTAATACACTTCGTCTTGACCGTGAGGCATATGAAACGTTCGACGTAAAACCCGGCACCGTGCCCCAACGGGAAGCAAGGATGGGGAATGATAACGATACCCCCGGCGAATGAGAATCCGTCCAATGAAGAAACCGAGAAGGAAAGGCTGGACGGTCTCCTTGCGGCCGATGTTATTACCCTTGAGCTGGTATCGGCCTTTGCCGGTGACCGGAGCTTGACCAGGGAAGAAGAGCTGTTTTTTGAAATCAAGAGAAAAAGCCTCGGGAACCGATTATTCTCGGCTTTGCTCTATGCCATCACGCATCAGCATTTTGAACCGGATATCGCAAAACCGCTCTGGCGGGAAATCATCAAACATAAATACGAGATGTCCGGCGCGCTGAAACGGAATACCCGCGTCGTTGTCGCCGCGTTGGACTATCTATCTAACATCACCGGTGACATTAATTCAACGACATTGATTTCAGAAGAACGTATCGCCGATATTGTCGATGGTTCAATTCGAGACGGTCTGACGGGCTTATTTAACCATGCATTCTTCTTTCGCAGAACGGAGATTGAGATCAAGCGATCGATTCAATCGTGCGATTCCGTTTCCATTATGATGATAGACCTTGATGATTTCAAGGACTTCAATGACCGTTATGGCCATCAGGAGGGCGATGCGATTCTGCATAGAATCGGTGCTATAATCAAAGCGGAAACGCGGCATGCTGATTTCTGCTGCCGCTATGGCGGAGAGGAGTTTGGCGTGGTGCTTCCCGGAGCAGACATGCGCGAAGCACAAGCGCTGGCGGAAAGACTTCGAAGGGCAGTGGAGGCGGGCCTGGCGAACGACAAGAAACTTACCGTCAGCATTGGGATTGCGACTATGACAAGCGCACACGTTTGTTTGTCCGAAGATTTGATTAAATACGCCGATGAAGCTTTGTATAAGGCTAAAACCGCTGGAAAAAATCGCGTTGCGGCGTATGAATGGTCGGCGCAGGATTGAACGGGAACCTTTGGCGCACGCAGTACAATTTACCAGGGGGAGGATCTACATGTCGATGAACAAGAATGATCTTGCGCAATCCGTTGTTCAGTTCCTTTGCATTTCCGGATTAATACTGGCGATGGCGTTTCTCGTCTATCAAAGGAATATTTTTATTCCGACCCGTTGGCCGTTTCAATTCGTTGTTTCCGGGATTACGATCGGTTTGGCCTATACGGCCTTCAAAAAGCGCCGTGTTTTGACGGGGCTCTTGGCTTTGCTTTTATGGTATATTGTCGTGACGTGCGTCATCTGCAACGGCTTGCACAATTCATGGCTATTCATTCTTAACGGCGCGTACATCGGGCTGATTGCGGTTGCGGTTTACGTGTACCTGCGTATTATTCAAAGGCCTTTTGCTTCGGACAAAGTAATTCAAATAATCATTTCTTCCGTTTTAATGGGAATAATGAATGGTTTTGTCGTTTTTGTATTGAGGTTGCACGCCCGCGCTTTTTCCACCGGGCATTCCGCATTTGTCATAATGCAAAATATAAGGATCGGCATCGGACTCGGATTTCTTTTTGGCATAGGCATCTTGTTTTCGGACCATCTAATAAAGTCGTCCTCAATCCAAACCAAAAACAACCGGTAAGGGCTGGCTTTGCTTTTTAGGGCGGCCTGCCCTTAAGGCCGCGTTCAATCAACACCAAAGATGGATGCTTTACAGATAATGCTTCTTTAGTTGGAAAAAAAAAGCCGCAGGCAAATCCCGCGACTCTTTGGAATCAATCCATCATATAAGAGGGCTTAAAACTTATTTCCCGAACTCCTCAAACGGTATCGCCTCGTCAATAAGCATTATCGGAATATCTTCCCTGATAGGATATAGGTATTTCTTATCTTCTCTTAAAAGCCCCGCGTCTATTTCTTCCTTGACAACTTCTCCGCCTCTGTTCTTGAGCGTGCCCTCCTTGATTTTCGCGTTTATCTTCCTTATCACATCCCCTTCGACAAGCTTCACGTCCTGTTTTGTTTCGGGGCAGCAGAGGATATCGAGTAACTCTTTGTCAACCATGATGGCTCCTTTTATGGTTCTAATGAATTACGAAATCCATTACTTATAAAATAGCGTCTTCACGTGAAGGTGAGCAAGGGAAATAGGTGACGCCGCCGCGCGCGAGTCGCGGGAAATGGAATATTAATGTAATTTTCCGGTATGGTTAGAAAATGAAAAAACTATTGACATTTTTTTCCAAATGCCTTATATTTAACACCGCCTCAATGCAGGTGAGTTCTTTTAAAATCTCCTGATTTCCTGCCAAAAATACAGGTAACCACAGGGCATAGTAGTTAAAGTGTTGTCAAAGTATTGACAATGATTGTACTATTTAGTATATTAAAAAATTGCCCAAAAATCGGGCAAGTGCTCTTTGAAAGTTTAGATGTGTGTGATCGGGTTCTCTGATTACATTCTTTTTTTACGTTGGGATATTAAACTTTTCATAACTATGGAGAGTTTGATCCTGGCTCAGAACGAACGCTGGCGGCGTGCCTAATACATGCAAGTCGCGCGAGAAAGTCCCGCAAGGGATCAGTAGAGCGGCAAACGGGTGAGTAACACGTAAGTAACCTCCCTCTAAATCTGGAATAACCCTGCCAACGCGGGGCTAATACCTGATATGATCACGGTTCCGCATGGGACAGTGATAAAAGATGACCTCTGTTTACAAGTTATCGTTTAGAGATGGACTTGCGCCTCATTAGCTAGTTGGCGGGGTAACGGCCCACCAAGGCTTTGATGGGTAGCCGGCCTGAGAGGGTGTACGGCCACATTGGGACTGAGAAACGGCCCAGACTCCTACGGGAGGCAGCAGTAGGGAATTTTGCGCAATGGACGGAAGTCTGACGCAGCAACGCCGCGTGAGTGATGAAGGTCTTCGGATTGTAAAACTCTGTTGAGTGGGAAGAAAAGCTTCGGGAATAACACCTCGAGGTCTGACGGTACCACTTGAGGAAGCCCCGGCTAACTACGTGCCAGCAGCCGCGGTAATACGTAGGGGGCAAGCGTTGTTCGGAATCACTGGGCGTAAAGGGAGCGTAGGCGGAGGAATAAGTTAGGAGTTTAATATACGGGCTTAACCCGTAATCGGCTCCTAATACTGTTTTTCTTGAGTATGGGAGAGGGAGATGGAATTCCAGGTGTAGCGGTGGAATGCGTAGATATCTGGAAGAACACCAGCTGCGAAGGCGGTCTCCTGGCCCAATACTGACGCTGAGGCTCGAAAGCTAGGGGAGCAAACAGGATTAGATACCCTGGTAGTCCTAGCTGTAAACGATGGACACTGGATGCAGGAGGAGTCAATCCTTTCTGTGTCGTAGCTAACGCGTTAAGTGTCCCGCCTGGGGAGTACGCTCGCAAGGGTGAAACTCAAAGGAATTGACGGGGGCCCGCACAAGCGGTGGAGCATGTGCTTTAATTCGATGCAACGCGAAGAACCTTACCTGGGTTTGACATGGGAGTGAAAGTTTCCAGAGATGGGAGCCCTTCCGCAAGGAACACTCCACACAGGTGCTGCATGGCTGTCGTCAGCTCGTGTCGTGAGATGTTGGGTTAAGTCCCGCAACGAGCGCAACCCTCGCCCTTAGTTGCCATCAGGTCAAGCTGGGAACTCTAAGGGGACTGCCTGGTTTAACCAGGAGGAAGGTGGGGATGACGTCAAGTCATCATGGCTCTTACGTCCAGGGCCAGACACGTGCTACAATGGTCGGTACAGAGGGTCGCGAAACCGCAAGGTCAAGCTAATCCCACAAAACCGATCTCAGTTAGGATTGGAGTCTGCAATTCGACTCCATGAATTTGGAATCGCTAGTAATCGCGGATCAGCACGCCGCGGTGAATACGTTCCCGGGCCTTGTACACACCGCCCGTCAAGCCATGAAAGATGGGAGTACCCAAAGCCGTTTATCCAACCGCAAGGGGGAGAACGCCTAAGGTAAGACCATTGATTGGGGCTAAGTCGTAACAAGGTAGCTGTATCGGAAGGTGCGGCTGGATCACCTCCTTTCTATGGAGTATGGTTCGAACCTTGGTTTCGTAAGGGCGAAAGATTTTTCGCCCCAACAAGTCAAGGGGAGAATCTACGACTAATGATTGACCGGAGACCGGTCACACACATCAAGGCTTTTAAAGGGCATCAATCCTTAATGGGCGGGCTTCGTTTCGTCCCCGCCCCTTAATTGCATCCCTGCGGGTCTGTAGCTCAGTTGGTTAGAGCACTTCTCTGATAAGGAAGGGGTCGATAGTTCAACTCTATCCAGACCCATTTTCAGGGTCGAACGTGTTCTGCATGCGGGGCTATAGCTCAGTTGGGAGAGCGCCTGCTTTGCAAGCAGGAAGTCGCAGGTTCAAATCCTGTTAGCTCCAAGAAAAGACAGCAATCAGCCTTCGGCATTCAGCAGTCAGAAAACAAGTGACCGCTGATAGCTGACCGCTGGCCGCTTCTTGATAAATGCTCTTTGACATATATCCTGATAATGAAGCACATTATTTCGTCGAGATGTAATTAATTGTACCAAGTGAATGAAAGTGTATGGTGAATGCCTTGGCATTGGTTGGCGACGAAGGACGTGGCAAGCTGCGATAAGCTCCGGGGAGTGGCAAACACACTTTGATCCGGAGATCTCCGAATTGGACAACCTGCTCGCAAGAGCATCCCTGACTGAATTCATAGGTCAGGGAGGATAACGGGGTGAACTGAAACATCTCAGTAATCCCAGGAAAAGAAAATAATAATGATTGCCCTAGTAGTGGTGAGCGAACGGGCAAGAGCCCAAACTGTTCCTGCTGTTAAAGCCGTTGCGCGTTGGCAGGACGGGGTTGCGGGGCGCCGATTGGCCGCGGTAACGAGCGGCCGGTAAGTTACAAAACATGTTTCTAGCCGAACTGTTCTGGAAAGACGGACCACAGAGGGTGAAAGTCCCGTAGGCGAAAGAGGCATGTCTTACTTTGGCGTTCCCGAGTACTGCGGAGCACGTGGAATTCCGTAGGAATCCGGGAGGACCATCTCCTAAGGCTAAATACACACCAATGACCGATAGTGAACCAGTACCGTGAGGGAAAGGTGAAAAGGACCCCGAGAGGGGAGTGAAATAGAACCTGAAACCATATACTTACAAGCGGTCGAAGCCTGCCGCAAGGCAGGTAACGGCGTACCTTTTGCTTAATGGCCCAGCGAGTTACTCATGTGCAGCAAGCTTAAGCGCCACAGGCGCGGAGGCGCAGCGAAAGCGAGTCTAAATAAGGCGTTCAGTTGCATGTGGTAGACGCGAATCCGGAGTGATCTAGCCATGACCAGGATGAAGTCCCAGTAACATGGGATGGAGGTCCGAACTAATTAGAGGTGAAAATCTATTGGATGAGTTGTGGCTAGGGGTGAAAGGCTAATCAAACTCGGTGATAGCTCGTTCTCCCCGAAATATATCTAGGTATAGCCTCACATGGACAGTAACGGAGGTAGAGCACTGAATGGACTAGGGGACTTACCAGTCTACCAAACCCAATCAAACTCCGAATGCCGTTACTAATTGTGTGGGAGACAGGGTGCGAGGGATAAGCTTCGTGCCCGAGAGGGAAACAACCCTGACCATCGGCTAAGGTCCCTAAATGCATGTTAAGTGACTAAGGATGTGTTTTTGCTCTAACAGCTAGGATGTTGGCTTAGAAGCAGCCATCATTTAAAGAAAGCGTAACAGCTCACTAGTCAAGCGAAAGCGCGCCGAAAATGAACGGGACTCAAACATGCTACCGAAGCTGTGGAATTCCGGCGCAAGCCGGGATTGGTAGGGGAGCGTTCTGTAAGCCATCGAAGGTGTTCCGTAAGGGATGCTGGAGGTATCAGAAATGAGGATGCTGGGATGAGTAGCGCAAATGAAGGTGAAAAACCTTCACACCGTAAATCTAAGGTTTCCTGGGCAAGGCTAATCCTCCCAGGGTAAGTCGGGACCTAAGCCGAGGCCGAACAGGCGTAGGCGATGGAAAACAGGTATAAAATTCCTGTACCGATTGTCAATGCGATGGGGTGACGCAGGAAGCTAAGCAGGCCCACCGTTGGTCGTGTGGGTCCAAGCATGTAGGAGGGAGACTTTGGCAAATCCGGGTCTTCAACTCTGAAGTGCAATGGGGAACGGCGTCTTCGGACAAAGGAACCTGTGTATGCTCTGCTGCCGAGAAAAACCTCTAAGCTTCAGTTGACAATTGTCCGTACCACAATCCGACACAGGTAGATGAGGCGAATAGCCTCAGGTGCTCGAGATAACTCTTGTAAAGGAACTCGGCAAAATAACCCCGTAACTTCGGGAGAAGGGGTGCCCCGCGCAAGCGGGGCCGCAGTAAAATGGCCCAAGCGACTGTTTACCAAAAACACAGGACTCTGCTAAATTGAGAAGATGAAGTATAGGGTCTGACACGTGCCCGGTGCCGGAAGGTTAACAGGAGGCGTCAGCCAGGTTTCCTGGCGAAGCGCTGATTCGAAGCCCCGGTAAACGGCGGCCGTAACTATAACGGTCCTAAGGTAGCGAAATTCCTTGTCGGGTAAGTTCCGACCTGCACGAATGGCGTAACGAAAGTGCGACTGTCTTGCCAACTGGCACGGCGAACTTGTAGTGCCGGTGAAGATGCCGGTTGCCCGCAACTAGACGGAAAGACCCCGTGCAC